>JABZFQ010000117.1 GCA_014237365.1 Desulfobacteraceae bacterium
AGTCAACAATATCAAGAAGATTCAATGATAATTATATTACTACACTAAATATTTCAAAAAAACCTATAAAATCAAAGACTTAATGATAGCATTTTAAGCCGTCGGGAAGATTCAGGATAACGTCTTTGATTTCTCAAATTTTGGCTATATCTAACTTGTTGAATTTACAAGGTGTCCCGCCTTACGTTGGTAGCCGAAATTTCTTAATGCCTTCTCGAAACCATCAATCTCCTGTAACTCATCAATGAAAAGATACAGGCTGCGATCCGACTGCCGATGCAAATCAACATATGCAATCAGGTCTTCTGCAGTAGGGAAGTCTATACACTCGCCGGCCACATGTTTTCCAGGAAGCGGCTGGAATTTCAATCAGGCCGGAGTTGTTACTATACCCATTTCGTCGGGGAATAGAAATTCTATGCGTGTAAACAGGGCATTTATGCAGAAAGCCGGCCGCAAACAGCTTGTTTATTACTGGTTTCCACAGCGAGGAAGGATATTGACCAATGCCTATGAACTAAAAATGTTTGCCTTCTGGGATTCCATCACAAAGCAGAGAACAGACGGCGCTTTGGTAAGGATATCAACACCTGTTTACAAATTTGAAAAATTGGAGGATGCCGATACAAGGCTCCATGGATTTGCGAAAAATATTGTCGGCATGCTTGAGGAATACCTTCCAGGAAAAAATTTAAAAAATATATCGGGGAAATAATATGAATGCTAAATTTTATAACAGAGAAAAAGAAATAAGCGAACTAAAAACAATCTTGGCAAATATTCCCAACGCTGTATATTTTGTTTACGGTCCGATTAATTCCGGCAAAACAAGTTTACTGATGAAGGTTTTAAATGAATTGCCGGAAGAAATGATTTATTTTTATATTAATTTTCGCGGCAAGAATATTGATACATCCGGCGACTTTTTAAATTTATTATTTAACATTGATAGAAAAAGTTCATTAGAAAACGCAAAAGAATACTTTAATGAATTTGCGAAAAGCGGAAGCGAAATATTAAAAAAATATACAGGTATTCCTGTGCCTCTGAAAATATTTGATATGCTTTTCAGAGCGAAAGATAAAGGAGAAGACGCCTTTAGCTATCTCGAAGATTTTTTCATGTTTTTATATGAAGAAAAGAAAAAAAGACCGGTATTAGTGCTGGATGAGCTTCAGATGATAAAAGAGATAGCAAACGCTTCAGGAAGACCGTTATTGGAAAAAATATTTAATTTTATGGTGCGAATGACAAAGGAAACCCATGCGTGTCATTGTCTTGCCGCAACCAGTGATTCCTTGTTTATCGAAGAAATATATGGTGATGCAAAACTCAAAGGAAGAAGCAGATTTTTTTTGGTGGACGATTTAGATAAAAAAAAGGCTGTTGAAATTTAGGCTACCAACGTAAGGCGGGACACCTTGTAAATTCAACAAGTTAGATATAGCCAAAATTTTAGAAATCAAAGACGTTATTATCCAACTATTTTGCTTCGTTACGGCAATCTTGCACGATTGTTGTTCCAAGATAATCAAAATAGAGGATCAAAAGTGTCCCGCTTTAAGTTGGTAGCCGAAATTTATAAACAACTAAAATTTGAAGATGCCGAAATTGTTGGGAACTGCCTCGGCGGAAAACTCGGAGATATTATATTATTATCCGATACATTAGGCAGTTGGACAAAAATAATCGTCCCAAATTAGACGTATTAGTTATGCACGCAACGGGTTGATATAGACGAAGTACTTCTCAAGTTTAGGATTACGTGAGATATGCTTCTCATATTCCTGCAAGAAGTTCTTTTTTTCATCATGTCGACCGCAGCCTCCAATTGTCGTAGTATATGAAGTGTATCTAACCATATACTACGACAATATTTGGGGAAGTCAAGTCCAAGTACTTGAAAAAATAGATATTTTTTACAAGCAATGAGGCTCAGATCCTATCCCGCAACACAGACGCCCATAGGATGGCATTGCGTCGGGACTCACTCATCCTACTCAATAGCGGCGTCGCCCAAACACGAGGTAGTGAAAGGATCTGCAGTTTGGGATGATTATTTTTGTCAAAGTGCCTTAAAGATAAAAAGCAATGAAAAAGAATCTCTTAATGAGATATTAAACGATGAATTAATGCAATTGCAAATGTTATTTACTTCTCATTCGTTTAAAATATTCACACTTTGTCTAATTTCCAGTTTAGTATAGGTTGCAGCATTCAAGCCCAGCCGTTTTAAAATATTAATTTGCAATTCTGACATAGGCGTTAGATGC
>JABZFQ010000366.1 GCA_014237365.1 Desulfobacteraceae bacterium
CTGTGTTTATGTAATAGGTGGAACTTTTAGATTTCGAATAGAAACTGAGTTGTTAAGCGCTGGCACATCATGCCCCGCAGCTCTGCTGCGGTTGGGTGTGCCAGCGCAACGTTTGACTTCAGCGTCAGAAAATTCAATATTGATCAAAACAATCCCCTCCAATATTTGAATATTAATGAGAATAGTATTAATATAATATATAAATTATACTGAAAATTATTGAATATTCTGGAAAAATTGAATTCATATAAATTTAAAAATAATAATTTATGCCGGTGCTGAGTATATCTAACTAAAAGAACAGTAATATTAAGATTGCTATCATGGTAAATTCCCCATCCACCAGTAAGTCTATCGATTTGCCTATTTTTATTCCTTCCTTAGTAAAATATAAGATATACCAATATCCATATGCAATTGAAAAGATCAAAATTAAAAAAAAACTGTGAAAAAACGTATAAGAGAATATAACCCAGATAATGAGAGTTGAGTTCAAGAGAAGTAAAAGTTTTTTAGTTTTATTTACCCCCAGAAATACAGGTAATGTAATTACATTATTTATCATATCGGCTTCAATGTCACGGATATCGAAAAGAACTGTATTAATAAATAGTTTAACAAATATAAAAAAGAATATCAAAGAGATTATGAGAATATCGAAGGAATGAACGATTACTGGAATAAAAGTTCCGACTATAGCCCAAGCCAAGGCAACTGATATACTTTTTATGCAAATTATGTCTTTAAACCTAAAATTTACTATTTTTATACTATAAACTAACCCAATAAAGAAAGGAAAGAAAATAACATAAAAAGCAAAAATGGAATGTAAAAGTGATAAATAGAGGGCAGCAAAGGAAGATATTAAAATAGTAATTATTAAGTAGTGTCTATTTTTGTTTGTAAATTTCGCTCTATCCACCAGATTTATCGAATCTTCTTTTATATCTGTTAATTTATTGATACTGTACACAGCAAACGTAATAAAAGAGGAAGCAAAAAGTAAACTAAAATCAACACTTATTCCGTAAAGTAAAAACGAAAAAAATGGCACTGAAAAGCCAGTCATTGCAATGAATAATGAACTCACTGTTAAGAAAGAAAAGAAATTATGGACATTCTTTATTAAGTTTTTACCAATGCTCTTCATGTAGATTTTGGTTGTTTTACACTTTTTTATGTTATGTCTACAAAAATGTGGGTTTGTCAACACATACAAACCACAACAATGCGCAATGATTAATGCATTTCCTTTGTTTAATTGATTTTTTTTGTATTTTTGCATAATCTTAATGGAACCATAGGGGTTTGTGAATAATACTTAAGTACAGAAAGATTGCCCAATATTTATATTTTGTTGCAATCATTATGAATTTTTAAATTTATTTTTGAAGTGATATACATATATATATAGTTTACGAAAAACTTAAGTAGAGGAGAGGGAGTGATAAAAAGTATCATCATTACTTTCATAATGTAAGTTAATGGTTGAATGATAAACAAATCGAAGATATCGATGGTAAAATCTTGGTTTTCAAGGCAGAAAGCACATAATCTAATATTGCCAAAAAAGTGCCATTTCAAAAATCCCTAAACCAACATCACAAGACGTATTTTCAATTATTTTAAAACTTCTCAAGTGGAGCTATAGTAAAAAGACATCAAGCAATTTAGAAGTTTTTCACCTTTAAAGGATAATTATTTCTGATAATTTGACATGATACTCAAAAAATTTATTTCCCCATGCAATCGCTTCTTTGCTGTAACTTATCAGATCATTGCTGTAATCATATGTCCCATCCATACGAAATAATCCAATTGATAGAAAATAATCAGTCACGGTAATTGCAGCTTTCAAATTTTTATTCATTACGTAAATATTAAAATTTTGCTTACTTTTAGTGATCAATTGATCCAAAGTTGCTTCATCTAATTTCTCAAGCACTTCTTTTGATAATATAAGTTGTACATCAACATTTTTACTTATAAGTTCTTGAAATAGCGATGCGTATTCCGGAACATAGATGGAAGAAACACCCTTTACCTCTTGAGCATTTTTTAATAAGTTGATGAAATTTGAATGTACTTTAAAAATATCGATTTCGGTATCTTTGACAAGCTCAGAATCTTTTAACCATCCAATCTTTTCAGTCATATGTTCAGGAATTCCGCT
The DNA here is from genome assembly GCA_014237365.1 of Desulfobacteraceae bacterium. Lineage (GTDB taxonomy): Bacteria > Desulfobacterota > Desulfobacteria > Desulfobacterales > ETH-SRB1 > B13-G4. The sequence continues at coordinate 2,174 of JABZFQ010000366.1, forward strand.
CAGGTCATGCTCAAGCCAGAATCCTTTATGTTTTTCCAAAACCTCTGCTGCATCGCTAAAATCCACCAGTTTTACAGCTATGATCCTGCCAATAGTT
>JABZFQ010000153.1 GCA_014237365.1 Desulfobacteraceae bacterium
GAACTTAGGAAAAATGACAGGTGAAACCAAGACAAAGTAATTGACATTTAATAGTTAAAAGAAAAAAGAAGCACACCTTAATTTAGGAGAAAATTGTCCTTGACTTGGGGTCCACTTCATTATTGAGGCATTAGTCATTTTCATGGCCACTGCTATTCCTACGTTCATACTTGGCTTTCTATGGGGCACCCCTGGTCCAAATGATAGCATAGAATTAATTGAGTTTAAGCTCAGATTTTACTACGCATCGATAGCGATAGAAGTTATTGGCTTTGTAATCATCGGATGTTTGCATAAAAATAATCGGTTTTGGCATTTATTTCTAGTAGCCTCAGTATTGTGGGTTTTTAGCCTTTCTAACTATTTTGTTAAGCCGTTCAGTTTTGGCTCTTTAATACAGAACTTTCTACATGTGTTCATAGCCATGTTAATCGGAGGAACTATTTCGCTAATATTTGTAAGAAGGTCGAAACGTCTATAGGCCAAACAATTTTTATAACAAAGGCATGAAGATGGACGGGCTATATCTGGCGGCTCAAAAGTATTCTGGTGGGTTTCTACTGCCGTGCCTTTGACGTTTGCCAGAATTTTATTCGCCCGCCACTTATGCCTGTCGTTGGGCAGCAGAATTATGAAGAAGCAACTTACCATCGTATATATCTTATGTATCCACCTTTTCTTGGGGTTCGTGCTACTCAAAAGTGACTTCATTCAACGAGTTGAGAGCAAGCTTGGTTTCGGACAAAACGCACAGTTTGAAATCACTGACCATTTCCATAGGATGCTTCGCTACCACTCCCGGATGGACGACAATGTGCCGGACGGAGCAGTAGTTTTCATCGGTGATAGCATTACTCAGGGCCTTTGTGTATCTGCGGTAGTTCCTTCTTCTGTCAACTACGGGATTGGCAGCGACACAACAATCGGCGTATTGCAGCGCCTCCCCAAATATAAATCAATCGGGCGTGCATGAGCTGTAGTGGTTGCTATCGGTATCAATGACATGAAATTTCGATCAAATGAAGAAATACTTCGCAACTATTCAGCTATTGCTGGCCAAATGCCAGAGAATGTTCCTGTCATTTTCAGTGCTGTGCTACCTCTTGATGAAAAAGTACGTGATGAATGGCAAGGTAGAAACCAGGATCGCATAAGATTGCTTAATTCTGAACTCAAAAATCTAACCAACGAATTTGAGCATCTTTTTTTTGTGGATGCGGGCGTCCTTCTCATTGATGCGCAAGGAAATTTTGCGGATGAGTTTCATGACGGAGATGGCGTGCATCTCAATTCAAAAGGAAATGCCATCTGGATTCAGCAACTCCAGATGGTAATAAACAAGGCCTAATAATCGGCTGCACTTGCAAGGAATAGCGTAGAGCGAAGCGATGCGCCATTGTCTTGCAAGTGAGCCATGCCGTTGGGCGGTGCTGGGACAAACAGCCCTGTGTTATATGGGGTTATAATTGCGATTCGTGCATTTTGAACAAAATGACTTTCTATCTTTAGAATCACGCAAAAATCGTGTTTGTCAAGAATTATGGTATGAATGTCAATAGATTTTGAACTCACTGGAGACATAACAGATATTGAGACTATTGCGGTTGGCAGCTCAATTCGTGAGATTGCACGCTTGCGAAAATTCTATGGTACCAGGCGCTGGAAAAAGCTAAAAGGGAGGGCGATGGTTCGTCTCCCTGACGATACAATTTGTGATGCTGAGGTACATTGGTACGACGCCCACGGAGTTGGAAAAAAGGAAATCAAAATCAAACATATCTTTTGGAAATAACGATGAATCAACAGAAGTTAAAAGCACAATTTGTAGTTTGTGTAAAAAACGAAGGGTATGCCGCATCATTGGAATTGCGGAAGATCTATCAGGTGACAGCCGACGTCCGTGCTGCTCAACATCAGCTTGTCCGAGTAATTGATGAATCAGGTGAAGATTACTTGTATCCGGCAGACCATTTTGTTACCATTAAGTTACCGCAGGCAGTAGAAGAGGTCTTTGCACTAGCAGCTTGATACCCGAAGGCAAGCGGTATTTCCTAACAAACAGGCAGTTGCTTGGCGGATAACGTCGCCCAACCAGCCAGTGCACCTGACACCAAAAGCACGCGCGTTTTTTTCTTTAGCTATTTCAGAGCAAACGCGCATGAATAACGAATTGTTCACCCCCGAACATGAAAATTGGGTAGTCCCTACAAAGCAGATTTGGTAATACCGCCCTGTATTATTTTGTAAACAC
>JABZFQ010000297.1 GCA_014237365.1 Desulfobacteraceae bacterium
ACTTCCCCAACTATGCATCACAGCTTCAGGCCGCCTTTGTCCGATCTCAAATCCCAAAAATCTTGAAATAGCTCGCTATTCCTTCAACTTTTGTGATCTGAGACCGAACAAATTCGACCAAAATCTGTGCGCCTACTTGTGGAAGTTATTTCGTCCACGTTCCTTAACTATTATTTTTTTCCCTTATACCATATTGAAAATATAAGCATTGCTATCACGCAGGCAATGGCAAAAAGATCACCAAACCTGGTATAGATGGATGTCTCATGTATTATTGGAATGGATTGAGTTATGACTTTTTTCTGAAAGAGCGATGTCGAATCCATAACTCTTCCAACAGGGTCTATGAATCCACTTATGCCTGTATTTGCCGATCTTACCAGAGATCGTCTGTTTTCTATTGCTCTAAATACCGCCATGGAAAAGTGCTGATAAGGAGCGCTTGACCTGCCATACCATGCATCATTAGTGATGTTGACAAGTAATGCCGCTTCATTTTTTGTCATTGCCCTGGAAAGCTCAGGGAAAATAATTTCGTAACAAATCAGTAAACCCAGGTTGCAATTATTCCACTTGATAATTTTTCCTTCCTGCCCCGCGCTGAAATCTCCAACAGTTTCGACCATTTTACCAATAAACGGAAGCCATTTTTTAAAAGGGACATATTCTCCAAATGGAACAAGGTGCGCCTTGTCATATTTTCCGCATACCCTTCCATCCGGGCTTATCAGGTAGGCACTATTGTAATATTTAATAATATTTTCCCTGCGGACAAAGGAAGGACTGCCTATCAGAAAATCTGTGTTTGTATCATTAATTCCCTTTTGAACCTTTTTTGACAGCAGTTTGTCGTACAAAAAGTAAAAGGGAGTCGATGTCTCCGGCCAGACCACAAGATCAGGTTTTTCCTCTTTGGCTGAAAGAGATAAATTGACGTATTTTTCTGTGGTTGCTGTTTGAAATGCCGGGTCCCACTTTATTGACTGTTTGATATTTCCCTGAACAATTGTGACTTTTAAAGACTTTGAAGCAGAGATTAGATCGTCAATTGATTCAATTCGCCATTTTCCATAAATGAAAACAAAACCTGTGATCAAGATAAAAACAAATATAGATCCTCCGGCAAGACGTTTTTTAATCCGCACTTCTTTCCATTTGCTCTTCGTAATATAAAGAAATACCAGGAAAATTGTCGCATTAGCCAGAGCAATCAGAAATGATACCCCATATATTCCAAACATATCCGATATTTGTATAAGATGCAACCTGTTAAATTGGGAGTATCCAATCAGTCCCCAGGGAAACCCCGAAAAAAGATAATTTCGAATATATTCGAAGCAAACCCATAAAAAAGGAATTATAAAAAGACAATTCGCAGGTTTTGCACATAATCTGGTTAAGATAACCGAAAAGGCAGCAATGTAAGCAGCCAGATAAGCGGATAACAGGAAAAGAACGGATATGCATTGATAAAGAGGAAGATGACCATAAGTTTTCATCGTGTAGGCAAGCCAGTATGCAAGCGTAATATAATGTACAAGACCTGCAAGAAAACCAAGACGAAAACTATCTGTTAACGAGCTGTTTTTTAATGAAATCAGAAGCGGTACAAGGGCAAACCACGCAAGCCAGTCAATGCCGATTTTCGGGAAAGAACCGGTTAAAAGCAAGCCGCTTAATATAGCTAAAATGATATTTGACCAGTTAATACTTGTTGTTTTCAATTTTAATCCAGTAATTCGTTGTAAGGAACGTGGACGAAATAACCTCCCCAACTATGCAGGTCAATAATTTCAAGGAGTTAGCGCTCAGTTGCTGTGATTGAGTTCATGCGTGAATCAAGGGTTTGCAGAGTATACCGAGCATCTTTTTGACCACCTTCCGGGTAAAGGCACCGGTTACCCGGCCAATGGCATTCACTTAAGAAGTGCACCCATTCACTTAAGAAAGCGCAAAAAATACAATTAATTAGCCAATAATGTTTATTTCCATGATTCCGCTTAACTTGTTCTCCATTTTTTTTATCGGCTTCATTGACTTTCTCAAGTAGGATCGATTGGGTCGAACTTTCTGTCGGTAACGTGAAATAGAACCAACTATTTGTTGAATTACCTCTCTTACCTGAATCTTCTACGCAGGCCATTTCTCTACTTGTAACTATCTGAAAACAAAGGGAATTACGATTTTATTTGTGTAGTGACAATTGTTTTTCTATTTTTCCCAATTCAAAGATTCTCA
>JABZFQ010000133.1 GCA_014237365.1 Desulfobacteraceae bacterium
CAAATCACAAAAATATTGAAATAGCTTGCTATTCCATCAACTTTTGTGATCTGAAATCGAACAAATCTGACCCAAATCTGTGCGCCTACTTGTGGAAGTTAATTCGTCCACGTTCCTAACTTTGTTCTATTTTGGTTACACTCAAATGATTTGAGTGTAACCAAAATTTAACATCTATCCATTTAATTTGTAACTTCACGGATCTGATAAAAATTGAACATTTGGTCGGTCAGGGTTCAAAAGTTCACGGTTCAGGGGGTTGCCTTTCTTTCGTTGACCTTCATAATCCACAGAACCTCTATTCCTCTAATCCTCTAATCCTCTAATCCTCTAATCCTCTAATCCTCTATTCCTCTAATCCTCTAATCCTCTAATCCTCTAATCCTCTAATCCTCTAATCCTCTATTCCTCTATTCCTCTATTCCTCTAATCCTCTAATCCTCTAATCCTCTAATCCTCTATTCCTCTATTCCTCTATTCCTCTATTCCTCTATTCCTCTGATTTTTTACTATTTTGTCAGGGTTACAACATCAAAACTACCATTAATCCTCTTAACGAACATTTGTATGGACTCGCCTTTTTTAATTTTTTTGATTTCATTTTTATAATTTTTTACTGTTTCTATCGGCTGATGGTTTATTTCTTTTATAATATCGCCGACCCTGACCCCGGCTTCCATTCCCGGGCTTTCTGATTCAACGCTTATCACAATAATACCGCCTGCTTCAGAAATGTTGAAATGTCGGGCTATTTCCGGGGTTAATTCCGAAACACGGATGCCGAGTTCATACTCATTTTCTTTTGAAGGAGTGAGGCCGGCGATCCTGTCATCCTCCCTTTTTACAATTTTAACTCCGATTTTTTTTTCAATTCCGTTACGTAATACTTCTATCCTAACTGTATCTCCTACACTTGTACCAGCAATCAACTTGCTGAGCTCACGAGTATTTTCAACCTTCTTGCCATTTACAGAAAGTACAATATCTTTCGGCTTTATTCCGGCCTCGTCAGCCGGATCGCCGGGGAATACTTCAGTTACAAGAACACCTTTTCCTTCTTTATTTCCATAATATACTGAGAGTTCCTCGCTGAGATCCTGGATTCCTACACCAAGCCATCCCCTCGTGACCTCGCCACTGCTTTTAAGCTGGTCTACAATCCTTTTTGCAGAATTTATCGGAATTGCAAACCCTATTCCCTGTCCACTGGCAATTATAGCGGTATTTATTCCTATTACCTCTCCTTTCATGTTAATAAGAGGGCCTCCACTGTTGCCGGGATTTATTGAGGCATCTGTCTGTATGAAATCGTCATAAGGTCCTGAGCCGATAATACGTCCTTTAGCGCTTACAATGCCTGCTGTAACGGTATGCTCAAGACCGAATGGGCTGCCTATAGCCACAACCCACTGACCAACTTTCAACGCATCGGAGTCACCCAATTTTAGAACAGAAAGGTTGTTCTTTGATTTTATTTTGATAAGAGCAATGTCGGTATTGGGATCGCGCCCAACGATTTCAGCATCAAATTCTTTGCCATTTTTAAGCTTTACCTTGATATTGTCTGCGTCTTCGATAACATGGTTGTTAGTGACAATATAACCTTCTTTATTGATAATAAAACCGGAACCTAAACTTCTCTGCTTGAAGTCCCGCTGGAGCTCATTGCCAAAAAATTTGTCGAAAAAGTCATGAAAAGGGTCTTGTTTGCCAAAAGGGCTGTTGAAAAAATGTCGATAAACACGACCTCCGCCCTTTATTGTTTTGACGGTTCTTATGTTGACAACAGCAGGGCTTGACATTTTTGCAAGGTCGGTAAAATTTTCCGGTACTTGATAGGAGACTTTTGTTTTTGCCTCAGAGACTTGTGCCGGGTAAAAATTTGAAACCACCAGAAAGGCTGAGATGATAAATATGATGGTAAAAAAGCGCTTTTTAAAATCTTGCATAAAATAACTCCTCTTTTTTGTATTTCCTGAAACCTATCCCTGTTTGTAACAGTTTACAGTTGCTCAAAACATAAAACTGTGAACCGACAACCGTTACTTCTGTTCTTTAACATAAATTATCCTGAGATCATAAAGAATATTTTTCAGCAAATTCTCTTCTTCTTTTGATAGATTCCCTTTTGTTTTTTCTTCAATCATACCTAAAATATCTATTGTCTGTTTTCCAATGGAAAGATTTTTAACCTTTTTGCCTGTGACAGGGTCTTCCATAACACCAAGGTGTAACAGAGCAGATGCATTTAAGGAAAATATAAAAGTTGCAAAATTTATTTCCGGCAAAGGAGTTTGGAATTCGTCTTTTGCTTCTTGTTTTGAAGATTCGTCTTTTGCTTCTTGTTTTGAAGATTCGTCTTTTGCTTCTTGTTTTGAAGATTCGTCTTTTGCTTCTTGTTTTGAAGATTCGTCTTTTGCTTCCTTGTTTTTTACATCCTCATCTTTTTCAGCAAAAACTCTTCGGTCTTTTACTGTAAAACCTGATTTTTCTTCTGACATGGCTAATCTCCTTATTAATTATCCGCACAATTCATCAACCTTAAAGTTCTAATGGTGTAACACTCTTAACAAGCGGCAGAACACGTAATTTTTCCAGGACATCATTGGGAATTGGTATATCTGTTCTGAGAAAAATAATATTTCTTTCTCCCTCTTTCTCCTGGCCGACTTGCATCAAATCAATGTTAATATCGTTTTCACCGAGAGTTATACCGATACTGCCTATAGCACCAGGCTTATCAATGTTATTTATAAGTACCAAATGACCATGCGGGATCATTTCAACTCTGAAGTTATTTATCTTTACAACTCTAGGCTCTTTTTTCCCGAATAATGTTCCAGCCACTGTGCTTGTTGTTTCCGAACTGATTGTACGCACAGTAATCAGGTTTAAATAATCTTCGGATTCAGAGTCAGTTGTTTCTGTAACCCTGATACCTCTCTCCTTTGCAAGGATAATTGCATTAACGAAATTTACATCATCCTTTACCACAGGTGTAAGCAGACCTTTCATTGCAGCCATTGAAACAGGTGAAAGGTCAAGTCCATTAAAATCTCCTGCATAATCAATAACTACTTCATCTAAAGGCCAGCTTGAAAGCTGAGCCAGAAGACAGCCGATTCTCTCTGCAAGGATTAAAAAAGGTCCGAGCTTTGTCATAAGTTCACCGCTAACAGATGGAATATTAACGGCATTAATTATAGTTCCGTTTTTAAGATAGTCAATTATCTGGCCGGCAACTGCAACTGCAACATTAGTCTGTGCTTCGCGCGTAGATGCACCGAGGTGCGGAGTACATACCAAACGGTCCATTTTAAGCAGAGGTGAGTTGAAAGGAGGCTCAACTTCAAATACATCCAGAGCTGCTCCGGCTACCTTTCCCGATTTCATGGCCTCATAAAGATCCACTTCTTCAACAATACCGCCGCGAGCACAGTTTATAATCATCACTCCGTCTTTCATCTTATCAAAAGCCTCTTGATTGATAAGGCCGATTGTTTCTTTAAGCTTTGGAACATGGAGTGTTATGTAATCAGCTCTTTGATACAACTCGTCAAGAGAAACGTATTTAAAACCCGCCTTTTCAATGCGTTCAGGCGTAACAAAAGGATCGTATATAATAACCTGCATTTTAAGCCCGCGTGCCCGATCAGCAACAATCGAGCCTATTTTACCAAACCCGATGATACCGAGAACCTTGTTATACAGTTCTCTGCCCTGTAAATTCTTTTTTTCCCACCGGCCATCCTTCAATGATGAAGTCCCCAATGGTATGTTGCGTGTTAATGAAAGCATCAGAGCAATCGAATGCTCGGCAGTGGTAACAACATTGCCGCCTGGAGTATTCATTACAACTATGCCTCTTTTCGATGCCGCGGGTATATCCACATTGTCAAGACCGATTCCTGCACGACCGATGACTTTCAAGCCGGTGGCCTCTTCCAAAAGATTATCTGTTACTTTTGTAGCGCTTCGTATTACAAGAGCATCATAGTTTCCGATGATTTCTTTAAGTTCATCAGGGGACAATCCGACATTAACATCCACTTCAAAACCTTCTTCTTTTTGAAACATTTTAATTCCTGCTTTACCGAGATTATCACTGATCAAAACTTTCATTATTTTCTCCCTAAAACGAAAATTAAATAAACTATACAGCAATTCTAATTATAGCCTGTTATTCACCACGAAGAACGCGAAGCACACAAAGAACGCGAAGTAGACCTTGTTATTTTCTTATTTCGTCCCCGTTCCTAAACTATATGTTTTTATATATCTTAAAATTATTAGTATGTAAAATATTTATTTTAAGCCATAAATCAATAAAGGCAACTTATTTTGGCGTAAAACCCTAAGTGTTTGACATCCGCAGGGGTTTATATATATGAAATATGTTATCATAAATTGAAATTTATAGGGAAAGGATAAGAAAAAATATGGAAAGAACATTATCAATAATTAAGCCGGATGGAGTTGGCCGCTGTCTGATAGGCGAAGTTATTAAAAGACTTGAAAGCAGCAATATAAAAATTATTGCCATGAAAATGCTGAAAATGACCAAAAAACAGGCACAGGGCTTTTACACTGTTCATAAAGAGCGCCCATTCTTTGACAGTTTAACAGACTTTATGTCATCTGGTCCGGTTGTCGTAATGGTACTTGAGGCCGAGAATGTAATTTCAAAATACCGTGATTTAATGGGTGCAACAAATTACAAGGAAGCTGAGAAAGGCACTATTCGGAGAAATTTTGCTACAGATATTGAGAAAAACGTGGTCCACGGTTCAGATTCTCAGGAATCAGCCTCGTTTGAAATCAATTATTTTTTCAACAGTTTTGAAATAGTGTAATCGTTCACAGGTTCAGGGGTTACTGATGGAAAAGAAAGTAAATTTTGACAATATTTCCATTATCTTGAAACAGCCCCGATGTCCTGAAAATATAGGGGCTGCCGCTCGCGCCATACGCAATATGGGAATGGGAAAGCTTGTACTGGTTGATCCAAAAAATTGCGATCTTACCAGAGTGCTGAAAATGGCAACTCATTTTGCTTCGGATGTTGTTGAACAGATGGAGGTATATGAGAACCTTCAGGAAGCAATTTCTCCTTATAATTATGTTGTCGGAACGACAGCAAGGCTGGGCAAAAAGCGCCGGCAAATAAATACTCCTTCTAAAACAGCAGAAAAGCTTGTTTCCATTTCAGGAGAAAACCTTGTAGCTATTCTATTTGGGCCTGAGGATAAAGGGCTTGCAAATGAGGATATCAGGTTCTGCGATGCTCTTGTTAATATTCCGACTGCGAAATTTTCTTCTCTGAATCTTGCTCAGGCTGTAATGATTATCTGCTATGAGATATTTATTGCCAAACAGAATGAAGAAAGAAAATTTACTCCCCACCTCGCCAACCGCTACGAACTGGAGGGGATGTATGAGCAGCTAAAAGAAATTCTTGTGAGAATCTGCTACATAAGTTCCGATAATCCCGATTACTGGATGAATAAACTGCGTATTTTTTTTTCCAGATTGCAACTTCAGGCCAAAGAAATAAGTATTATCAGAGGCATATGCAGGCAAATCGACTGGTATGGAAAAAAGTGTTTTAATGATGGACAGAGAAATTTGTCGTGTCAACGAAACCCGCCTGAAAAGCGTTAAACTCAAGATTAGGAACGTGGACGAAATAACTTCCCCGTTCCTTAATAATTTTTCAAGGATTGGCGCAGGGCAGTCTTGCCGTATTTGCCGTTTTCGTCATCAAGGAATTCTTCAAGATCACCTATCTCACTATAAACATAGGCATAAACCTCAAGGTCTTCATTTTGATTTCTGGTGATCAGCTTACCTGTAGAACCGGGTATGCGTCCACTGATACAATGAAGAACCATAATAAAAGCTGCAAGAAAAACCAATCCCAGAACAAGACGGAACCAATGACATATTCTCTCTCTCATCCTGAAAAAACCGGAAATAGAATACCACCAAAAGCAATCCATGACATCAACAGAGTTAAGATCAGGTTGAAACTCTGTCCAACGATATAAAGAATAATAGGTTTTCCTCCGACTACGTGACTTGCAAGCTCTTTAAAATTTGATTCAAGCCCTATCGCAACAAAGGCAAGGCAGAAGAACCAACCGCGAAAGACTTTACTGAGTTTCAAAATGCCTGACACCTCTTCATGTCCCATTACCGGCATGAGCATAAAGCTAAAAATCAAAGAAGCCGCTGCAAACCCGAGGATAAATTTGGGAAACCGGTACCAGATTTCCATTAGACTGGGGCGGGGTGCATTTGGGTCACGATCCACTTTAGTGATCCAGAAGACAGCTACCAAAAATGCAACAACACCAATCAAAACATTTTGAACCATTTTAACAACAGCAGCAACCTTTTCAGCTACAGGCCCTAAGAACGCTCCTGCAGCAACTACCGCACCGGTAGAATCAATCGTTCCACCGAGCCAACCGCCGGCTACTGCAGGTAACATGCCCACAGCTTTACACAAAGGCGGCATTGCAATCATCATTAAAACCGTAAAAATCATCGTCATGCCTACGCCAAGAGTCAACTCTGATTTCTTTGCCCTGCAGGCTGCTGAAACTGCGATAGCTGCAGATACACCGCATACTGATGTGGCGGCCGCAATGATAATGGTTAGACTTTTGGATGCCATCTTTAACCATCTGGTGCCGAAGAGCCACATAAATATAATTACTGTTGGAGTTACAAACCATGCCACTATAAGACCCGGCAAACCAAGTTTGAGGATTTCGGAAAAAAGAATCTCACCGCCCAGAAGCACAAGACCCGTCTTAATGAACATTTCAGACCTGGCTCCTTTCAAAAGCCACTTCGGCGTTCCCACTGTATTTGCGATAAGTAAACCAAAAGACAGCCCCCAAATCGCATACCCGAGTCCCCATGCTTTAACTGTGGTTTGCCCTGCAGCAATATATGAAATTACCGCAAGCGCATAAACAACAAAGTAACCACCTAAAAACTTTTTCCAGTCCTCTTTCATAATCATTACACCGATAGTTAATAATATACCGATTCCTATACCCAAGGCTACAATCCATAAACCCAAATCCCCGGGAAAAGCCTCAACAGGATTAGCTACCCACTTGTTGACCTTTGGAACCATTGTTATCAAACCACTGATGATCCCTGTAAAAATAGCCGCAGCGAACCAAATCGCCCAGTAGTCTTCTGATTTCCAGAGATTTTCAATTTCCTTACTCATTTTTTCCCACTCCTTATTAATTGGTCATAGCACAATTTTTATAATCAAAAATGTATATAGTATACAAAAACAGGTTGTCAAGCGAAGTGTTTGTAACTTTTAAAGAAGTTTTCTTCACACCCACAGCCTCTTATAGCATTTTACGCAGCATTGAGGCATTTCCGACAGGATTTGCTCAGGGCTTCTCGTTATCTTTGGATTAAAGGACTCTCTAAATCCGGAGTATTCCTTTTTGTTCCAGATATGGGTTAAACTTTCGTTTTGGATGTTGCCAAAAGAGATTCCTCTTATCGGAAAAGATTGACCTTTGAAGATGTAACATTGAGGATTATGGTTACCGGGTTCACGATTTTCACAGAGAACCGGATCAATAAGCACGCATGGGACAACTTCGCCTTCAACATTGATGACACATGCATGGAGGACATTTTCACGGCAGCGTAGAGAGGCATCGTCAATGCCTGGGCCATGATAATCAAAGATGATATTTTCACTGGCTGCTTTGTTTTTGATTTCCTCCAGTCTACTGTTATAATAATCTATCTGTTCTGTATCGTTGAAGAGCGCTTCTATAAAAAGTTTCGGATCAATAATCAAAGTCAAGTTGCCGGCTACTATCTGTTTTGCTCCCACCTTTCTTGCAAGGGGGAGAATCTCCTTGAGTTCATGAAAATTGGATCTGAGCATAAGATAGGCGAGATGCACCGCCGGAACATGGGTTTTCCTTTCAGTTTTTATCTTGCACAGCAGTTCAAGATTGGAAACAAGTTTATTAAAGTCGGTTCCTTTGCGGATCTGGTTGTGGGTTGCCGGGGTGGTACCGGCGAGACTGATACCGATGATGTCCAATTCCAAATCAACCAACTTTCGGATGGTATCTTCAGTAAGAAGCATGCCGTTTGTAGTAAACCCAACGCACTTCCCTTGATCCTTGCAAATTCGGATCATTTCAAAGATATCGTTGTTAAGAAGAGGCTCTCCCCACCCCTGCAGGTAAACCATATCCGTATATTTGAGAAAAGGGAGCAATTTATGAAACAGCTCTATTGACATCTGTTTGCCTGTCCAGCGGTTTTTCATCAGGGTATGGGGACAATAAATGCAGGCTCCATTGCAGTGGGTTGTAACTTCAACCTGAACCCAGTCCAGGGTCGGGCTCCCAATTTTGTCCATTTGCCTTTTAAACCATTTAAACATGGTAATTACTCAGGTTGTTAGATTCACGGTCAGGTAGTCTCTACAAAACAACGCAAGTCAATAATTTCAATAAATTAGCGCCCTGCGGGCGAGCTGTTGAGCTGTTGAGCTTATCAGATTAATGGAAATTCCTATACTATCAAGTTAGATGATATACTCCTCACCAATTACCGAAGGGTCGTAAAGATCCGGAAAGTAATAGGGAAGAACACCAATCGGCAGCCCGATTGTTAACGGCGCACGGTGGCTTTGTGACTGCAAAAGACCGTCTTTGATCAGAGAGCTGACGATTCGGCGTGCATTGCGTTCGCTCATGTTCAGGATCTCAACGGCCATGCCTCTTGGTATGGCGCCCCGCATAAATATGGCTCTGAGTAATTTTGCCGCTTCAATCCGCAAAGGCTTTTTATCATGTTTGGCCCGCGTTTCCACATACCAGTCGATTCGGGTTTCGATTTGGTCAAGCCTCAGCAGGCCTTCCATGAAGCGTATTTGATCCAGGCAAATTTCAAAGAAAAACCGGCAGAAATCCGCCAGCAGGTCATCATCAAAATAGTGAGTGCCATTTTGTTCATCCGGGGAATCAGTGGCCCACAGTTCAAACATATACTGTTTTTTATTTCTTGATAAACCTCGGGACAAAGACCACAGATTGCTTTTGTTAACGCCTATCCTGGCTAAATACAGCCCTGAGAAAAGGCGGGCAACCCTGCCGTTTCCGTCCCGGAAGGGATGCAGCCAGGTCAGCCGGTGATGACTTGCCGCTATCGCGATTAAACGTTCGTCCCCATGAAATTGATCCGGCGTATAGCTTTGGGCAAAGGTTTTGAGCAATGCCGGCAAATCCTGATAGTCCGGCCCATGAAGTGACCGGCCATCCACGGAGACATTGACGTCTCGGATTTGGCCCGGATTGACCGGTGCCTTGGAAAACCCTTTGGGGGTGTGGGTGTACAGATGTTTTTCCGGTAAGTTGGCATAGAACGCAGCATGAATTCCAGACAGAAACTGTTGGCCGCAGACATTGAACTTTTGAGGCGCATTCACAAGTTCCATAAACCGTTTTTCAGTTTCTACATGGGAGGCACAGAGTTCCTGCGCATATTTTTTTTCCGGATCCTGAGAAAATTTCTTTTGTAAGGCCATGGTGATATCCGGGATAGTTGTTTTATGGCCTTCAATAAGATTGCTGTAATAGCTGTTGATGAGTCGGAGCTGGTCACCAAGCACAATAGCGGTTTCCCTGGCCACCTTCCTCCAGTCCCGCGGAGGCCGCTATGATTTCTTGTGCCATATCCTTTAAGTGACCTATATTGCTATTCCCAGGTAGAAGAGGCGTTAGATAATAAGCGGGATTCTTGCTTTTTCTGGCCGGTTCATTGGCCGGTTCGTTTTTATTCATAATGCACTATTAATTAACAGTAATTTTCTATTCTAACAATTAATATTTTAGCTATTTTGATAAATTTTGGCCGGTTGATTAGCCGGCCCTCGGCATTATGTTTTCTTTGTAAAAGGCGTTTTTATCCAAAAGGCACAGTAATTTCCTATGCTCTATCCGGGATCTGCACCATGATCCGGTCGTCTTTCAGCTTGACAGGGTAGGTGCGAATTGGACTTGGTGATTTGAGCATTTTCCCCAGGGTTGTAAGGAGCCCTGTTCCCTTTAGCCATCGGACTACGTTTCCATCAGTAACATCAAACTGAGAGCCATGTCTCGGGCAGGTCACCACGTCGCCATCAAGCCTGCCACGTGATAGCTTTCCTCCCATGTGTGGGCAGCGGTTGTCGGAAGCGTAGTAATTGTCGCCGACCCTGATTAGAACTATTTCTTGTCCTTTGATCAGGACTTCTTTCATGTCTCCTTTGACAAGTTCACCGGTCTTGCCGATTTCGATCCAACTACTCATTTACTTCACCTCCCGCGTTTTAGACCTTTGCAATAGAAAATCAAGCTGCATTAAGGGATTGTATGCGCTCAAGCTCATTCTTATAAGCCGTTTGCGCATTCCACAGGTCAACGGAGCGCTGGGCATTTAGCCAGAACTCTGGTGTGTTTCCGAATAATCGAGACAGTCGCAATGCCATAGCCGGGGTAATTGAGCGACGTTCACGCAAAAGCTCGTTTACGGTTTGGCGCGATACCATCAATCGCTCAGCAAGCCTTTTTGTAGTCATCCCGTAATCGGGCATAAAATCCTCGCGGAGCATCTCTCCCGGATGTGTGGGCTGTATTTTTCGTGTTTTAGTATTTATGATACTCATGTTTACCTCTCAATGATAATCTGTGATTTCAACGTCATATGCGTCGCCATCGACGAAAGAAAAGCAAATTCGCCATTGATCATTTATGGAAATCGAGTATTGCCCTGCACGTTTACCTTTCAAGGCGTGGAGACGATTGCTTGGAGGAACCTTCAGGTCACCAAGACATGTGGCAAGATCGATGTATTCCAAGCGGCGCATGGCTCTTCTTGGCAGATCAGGCTGAAGCCGTTTTGACTTGCCAGTTGCGAAGAAATCCTGTGTGTGTTTGTCAGCAAAAGTCTTAATCACAATTAATTCATAACGTATCACGTGACACTTGTCAAGTATGAAACTGGTTTCATATACCTGATCCTGACCTCCTCTTACTCTCAAATTATTTTCCCATTCGGTGAGTGGGCAAATCATGCCAATTAAAGATTTGCAGAGAACAATGCTTACCTGCCGCTGTGCAGCGGAATTGGCGGGCCAGATCCCTGAGCCCTTTTGCAGTATCATTTCCCAGGCCGGCAGGTATAATCCCTAATGCCGGATAACTGCCGGGCCTATCTTTATCTTGCATGCAAACCCTTATCATGCCAGTTACTACTTCATTGATGGTGCCATCACCTCCGATGGCAACGATCCGGATTGAACCTTTCCTTTCCTGATTTTGGGTTTATAATGAAACAGAATTTCATGGGTTACATTTACTAAACTTTCACATTTTTTACCGAGCCCTAATGGAGGTGTTATGAAAAAAGTTCTGGTGTACCTTGGTTTTGTGTTGTTAGGCTGGCTGCTTTTAGCTTCGTGTTCGGAAAATCAGATGACTGATAAAAGGGAAAACTACGATTGGGCGGAAAAACACGCCGCAATGGTACAGCAACTGCGCGAGTACGGTAGTAAGGATGAGCGGGTGCTAAAAGCTATGAGTACTGTCCGGCGTCACAAATTCATCCCTGAAGAATATCTCGGTGTTGCCCCACCTTATGGGAACCACCCCTGTCCCATCGGTTATGATCAGACGATCTCGCAACCCTATATTGTCGCTTATATGACAGAAAAACTGAATATTCAGACCGGAGAAAAGGTGCTTGAAATTGGCACCGGGTCAGGGTATCAAGCCGCCATCCTTGCCGAGTTGGGCGCGGAGGTTTACAGCATTGAGATCATACCCGAACTGGCAATTCATGCCCGTAAAGCTCTGACCACAGAGGGGTATGAGCAGGTCAAGGTGCTGACTGGTGATGGTTATAAAGGCTGGCCGGAACATAGTTCTTTTGATGCCATTATAGTAACCTGCGCGCCGGAAGATATCCCGCAAGCCTTGGTAAATCAATTAAAAGAAGGTGGGCGAATGATTTTGCCCCTCGGTGTCTACATGCAACGTTTGGTTATCCTTCGCAAAAAATCAGGACGTATAGAAAAAGTTGATGATCTTCCCGTGCGGTTCGTGCCAATGGTGCGCTGATCGTAAGCGGCCACCTATAACCGTATTCCACTTGCTCAGAAAGGTATATAATCGTTGTGCAAATGCTCACCTTTTCAAAGAGGTAGTGTGAATATTAATAGCAGAAATAGCCCATGAATCATTGACTTTTATTATTAAACCTATGAGCCTCTTGCAGAAACAACGCCAATCGACAGAGCAGTACTACATAATGTACCATACCCTATGACTCTATACAATATATAGTGTACGCAATGTGATTTCATGTGTTTCTGCAAGAGGCTCAATTAATTATATTCATCACAACTGCGCTACGAGCCTGTATTTCGGAAATCTTTCCTTTATTCCTGTTAAGTACCTTTCGCCCTCGTTTATTACGGTCAGGGATCTTCCCATACGGCTTATTTTGTCTGAAAAGGATTTTTCAAGCCATATTGGGAAACCGTATTTTGTATTACGATCAGAATGCCTGTTCATTTTCTTCAAGCCCAGCTTTAAGGCTGTGTCCTTGTCATCTTCAAAAAATTCATAATACTTCCCTTTTCTGAAAAAGATGACATCCCCTGCAAATCTTGTTTTGAAATACCTGTACTGAAGTTTGAGAGTGGGGATTTTGACAGGTATTTTATATTTCGGGATAATTTTCCAGCCCTCTATTTTGAAGAACCATTTCAGAAAACTGTGCCTCTTAAGCAGGCTCTTTTTAAGTTTGAAGGTGTTTGCCCATCTGAGATGCCCGAAATATGACGCAAGTGCAGCCCTGAGCTTTTCAAGCAGGTCATAATCATAAACCACCCTTGACATAAGGCGGGCTGTGATTTGTGACCAACTTCTTTTCAAAATATGAGAGTTTTTCCCTGAGGTTGTTTGCAGCCCGCCTCCGAACCAGCATATAATCTTTCCTCACAATATATCCAAGAAAATTTATGCCGTTTTTTACAGGCTGAAGGCTTTGTTTTTTCTCGTTCAGGGACAGTCTGAGACTTTCAGCAATAAAGGTCTTTATTTCGTCTTTCCATTTAAGAAGTTCATCCCTGCTGTCTGAAAGCATCACGAAATCGTCGCAGTAGCGCAGATAATACCTGCACTTCAGGTGGTGCTTGACGAACTGGTCCAATTCATTCAGGTAAAGATTGGCAAAAAACTGGCTTGTCAGGTTGCCTATGGGCAGTCCTTTTCGGTTATTGGTGAAAAAAAGACTTTTCTGAGGAGCTATTTTCTTGAGATAGCCCCTGTCACCCTTAAGTACGTAGTCTTTCGTGCAATCATGGTATATAAGTATCTTTGCAAGCCGGAAAACACTTTCATCTCTCACTTTATCGGCATTAAGCGCATAAAGGATGTCTTTATCAATGCTCATGAAAAAGTTTTTAATATCAAGCTGCAGGTAAAATGCCCCCTTGCTCCCGTTTCGTGTAACTTTCCTTAAAAAACCCTGTAGCCGCTTTACCGCCAGATGTATGCCCTTGTTTTTCCTGCACGCATAGGAATCAAAAATAAACTTTGGCTCCCATATCTTCTCAAGGTAATCCACCAGGATATGGTGCACAATCCGGTCACGGAAATCAGCCGCCTGTACTAATTCCCGCCGCGATCAGTTCGATAACTCTTTCTGCAAGAACACTTTGATTCCATCGGTTGTAGTTTATTCCTCCACTGTAACCTCTTTTGCCTTAAAGAGAGCAAATTTTGTGCAGACTGGACCAACTATCTCATTAAAAGCTACCGCAATCAAAGTGATATTCAAGATGACTGACCGGAATTCAAAGTAGCTGGAATCCTGGGTGATTAAAAGGGTTAGACCAATAGCAACACCAGCTTGAGGAATCAAAGTCAATCCAAGATATTTCCTGATGGTTTCAGATGCGCCGGAAAGCGCCCCTCCCGCATAAGCTCCAACGATTTTTCCTATAATGCGCGCTGATACAAAAATAATCCCCCAAGTAATCATGGCCGGTCCCACGGTTGTAAATACTTTTAGATTCAAGTTCGCACCGGCCAACACAAAAAAAAAGCAATAGATGGGCGGGGTCAGCTTCTCCAGATTAGCAACAATATCTCTGTTTCTTGAGGAAACATTGATAAGGGTTAAACCCAAAAACATATTAGTCATAAGAGCCGAAGTATGCGAAATAGAGGCTAATCCGATCCCCAACAAAACTATCCCCAAAATAATAATAAGACTGTCAGTAACTTCTTTGGCGATCTTAATAAGAAAGTGGGCTACCAAACCCAGTATAACTCCGATGACCAGCGCTACCAAAATCTCCACGAAAGAGGCAGATAACGATCGAAGAGCAGTCTCGCCAAAAGTTGATAACTGCTTAAGATCAATAGTCAAAACCAGGCCGAAGAGCATGATGGCGAGCGCGTCGTCCAGAGCAACCACAGATAGAATCGTCTCAGTTAAAGGTCCCTGAGCACGGTATTCTCGTATAATCGCCACTGTAGCCGCAGGTGCGGTTGCAGTGGCGATAGCAGCCAATGGGAGAGCGGCGCCCAGAGGCATCTTAAAAAGAACAAGAAAAAGAAAAACCAGGGAAAATGCTCCCACTGCCTGTAAAATAGTAATGAGGATAAAACGAGAACCGAGTCTTTTTACAAGATCAAAGCTTAATCCTGCTCCAATTACTAAGGCGATGATCCCCAGGGCAAGCTGAGGGATAAAATCAAATTGAGCCAGGTAATTTTCACTAAATATGTTTAATAAAGAAGGGCCAAAAATGATGCCGGCTATAATATAACCTGTAACTCTGGGAAGTTTGACCATGTTTATCAGCCGGCCGAAAATAAACCCTATTATAAGGAGACCGGAAGCTAAAAGGAAGATATCCTCTTTAAACAATGTTAAAAGCTGGTTAATCCACATGGCTAATCAATAGAACCTTCTTCTAATAATATGCGGGATAAGCTTGACCGGTCGACCACGCCTACCAGGCGTTTATTTCTGACAACCGGCACACGTTTGAAGTCTTTATGAAGCATTAACTCGACCACGTCGGACGCAGGAGTATCTTCCTTGACGTGATATACATTCCTGATCATATAATCACTAACCATTGCCTGACCGACCTGGGACAGCTTCTTAACGACGTGAGAGAGGTTCATGAAGTAAATCACATCCGGGTTTTCGATTTTCACTCTCTCAGGGAAGATGGATGTAATAATATCTGTTTCCGAGATCCAACCCGTGACCTCGTTTTCTCGATTTACCACCGGGATGCCGATAAGCTCGCGCAGAGAAAGTAATTCTGCCACTTCTCTGAGCGGAGTATCTTCCGTAACTGAAGTCAGATCTCTTGTTATAAAGTCTTTTACTTTTTTCATCTTAAGCAATCTTCCTTAGGAACGTGGACGAATCAACTTCCACAAGTAGGCGCACAGATTTGGGGCAGATTTGTTCGATTTCAGATCACAAAAGTTGATGGAATAGCAAGCTATTTCAATATTTTTGTGATTTGAAATCGGGCAAAAATGGTCTGAAGCTGTGATGCATAGTTGTGGAAGTTAATTCGTCCACGTTCCTTACATTTGCCATGAGACAAAGCTCTTCAGCTTGTTTCTTAGAATTCAGGTAGTTCATCTTGCTCCGTGATGTGGAAAGTGCAGCCCCCAGACCAAATCTGAGGGCTTCGCCAATATTATTTGTTTTCATGTAATTATGAATAAAACCGGCGAGCAGTCCATCTCGAACTCCTAACATGATGACATTAGATCCTCCAACTTCAACTTCCCCTTCCCAGGCTTCATCCTTTTTGGCTACAAAATAACCTAAATCCCCGTACTTTAATATAACAATTTCCGCTCCCTTATTAAGTAACTCTTGTGCAACTTTGGGGCGCGATGCCGAATTACGTAGATCTTCTCCAAAGACACAACAAGTTTCTCTCAAGTCCGGACAAACAATAAAAAGACAAGCGCTGTCCAGGCATTCCTTGAGAATCGATTCTCGAAGATTGAGAACTACTTTTACTTTCTTTTTATTAGCGGAAAGAACAAGTTCCTTAATAAAGTCCGGGGTAGTTCCTTTGGGCAGGCTTCCCCCGATTTCTACGAGTTTCGCGGCCGGAAGGAGTCTTTCAAAATTTGCTTTGAAGCTATTGAGATAGCGTAGCTCTATAGAGACTCCTTTTTCTATAAGTAGGGACTGTCTGTTTTCTTTCTCCTCAATAATATAAAAGTCGGTTCTAATCTCCTGGTCTATGTAAGTAAAACTGGTGGTTACCCCGATCTTTCTTAAAGCTTCCTCGAACATGCGGCTGCCCTGCCCACCTAAAAAACCAGTAGTTACAACTTCCTCTCCCAGAACCGCTAGGGAGCTGGCTAGATTAATACCCTTCCCTCCAGGCATTCTCAAGGTCGATATAGCTCGATTTAGTTTTCCTAAAGAGATCTCGGGAAGAAATAAAAGATGATCAAAAGCGGGACTTAAGGTTACAGTTACAATCATAGAGCACCTCTTTTGTGTATTTCAAATGCTATTCTTAGGAACGTGGACGAATTAACTTCCCCAAATAGGCGTACAGATTCAGGCCACGTTCCTTAATATTTAGCATCAGCGTATTCCACCCAACCGCCGGAGGCTACAAGCGCTTGATCAAAGTCGGAGATTGAAAAGCCTGCTTTTTCTTCAAGCCCGTCAGCTTTTAGAATAAATATATTTTTTTCAAGATCGGTTTTGATGGATGTTTCTTTGCCTGAAAAGACTTGAAAAAGATGATCTATGCTCTGGGCGGACAGTTTCACTGCCATCATTCCGCAGTTGAACATGTTCTGCCTGAATATCCTTGCAAAACTTTCTGCAATCACCATGTTGATGCCGTTTACCTCAAGCGCCCATGGGGCATGTTCTCTGGATGAACCACACCCGAAATTTTCCCTGGTTATAATTACGCTTTTCCCTTTAATATCCTTTTCCGAAGTGAATCCATCCAGTTGCAGCTCTTCTAAAAGATAGGGTTTAAGCGCTTCCCTGGAAATTTCCGTAAGGTATTTTGCGGGAATTATTTCATCTGTATTGATATCTGATCTGTCGAGGAATAGTACTTTTCCGCTGAAACTTTTCATAATTCTTCTCCCCCGCCTCATTATTTATATAGACTTTCAGATAAATAATTTCACTGCGTTATCAGTCGTCGACGTATAACTAATACGCCTTCCTCCTTCTAGCCTTGTGAAATTAATTATCTGAAAGTCTATACCTATTATATCAAATGGTTGAGTAGAAAAAGATTTGCTGATAAATCAAAATATTATTGCTACACCAACCATTCAACCATTCAACGAATTTGTAATATACCCCGAGATAGCGCTTGCGGCTGCCGTAGCTGGACTCATAAGGTGTACATTTCCCCCTTTACCCATCCGGCCGTTGAAATTACGGTTTGTTGTTGAAGCACATACTTCTCCTTCCGCAAGCACACCATTGCTCATGCCGAGACATGCACCACAAGTTGGGTTTGTTACACAAAAACCTGCATCCATGAATATTTTAAGAATACCTTCATCCATTGCCTGCCTAAAAATTTTTGAAGTTGCAGGAGATATAATGCCCCGGACAGAGTTATTTATCTTATTGCCTTTCAGTACCCGGGCGGCAACCCTTAAATCTTCAATTCTTCCGTTTGTGCATGACCCTATGTAAACCTGATCTACCTTTGTTTTTTCCATCTCTCTTACAGGTTTTACCTGGTCAGGTTTAAATCCGAAAGTAACCATAGGTTCCAGTCGGCTTATATCATGTTCTATCACATCATGGTATTTGGCATCAGAATCAGGAGAAAACTTCTTATATTTCTCAAGAGCTTTTTCTTTTGTTTGATATTTGTTTTTGATAAATTTCCACAAGTATTCTACGGTCGTCATATCGGGATAGCAAATACCGCATGTTCCTCCTGCTTCAATTGCCATATTGCACAGTGTCATTCTTGCTTCCATACTCATTGCATCTACTGCAGTGCCTGTAAATTCTATAACTTTATTTGTTGCGCCGTTTACGCCGAGCTTTCCGATTATTGAAAGAATCACATCCTTTGCATAAACGCCTTCGGGCATCCGGCCGACTATATTGATTTTAATTGTCGAAGGATAATGAAACGCACAAACACCCTTTAGAATTCCCACTTCAAGATCGGTTGTGCCAACGCCTGCCGCAAATGCGCAAAATGCACCGTGGGTACAGGTATGGGAATCGCCCATAATTACTGTATGCCCCGGACGAACAAAACCTTTTTCCGGAAAAATTGCATGGCATACTCCGTTTCTGCCTATGTCAAAAAAATCCCTGATATTGTGGCGCTTGGCCCAATCTCTTAAAATTTTACCCTGCATGGCTGTTTTTGAATCTTTTGCAGGCGTAACGTGGTCAATCACAGCTTTGATTTTATCAGGATCAAACACCCTGTCTTTATTCCGGCTTACCAGATCATTTATTGCAGCAGGTGTTGTTATTTCATGGCAAAAAACAGCATCAAGGCTAATAACATAAATATCCCCTGACGGATTGTCCACAACATGGGAATCAAATATTTTTTCAGCAACGGTTTTCCCCATATAACCTCCTAATCGTTATCTGTTTTTAACACTGATAAAAATGCAGACTGAGGAATCATAACCTTTCCCACCATCTTCATTCTTTTTTTACCTTTTTTCTGTTTTTCGAGAAGTTTGCGTTTTCGCGTTATATCTCCGCCATAGCATTTCGCGGTTACGTCTTTTCTTAAGGCTGAAATGGTCTTGCGCGCTATAATATTTCCACCGATTGCACCCTGTATAGCTATTTTAAACATCTGTCGAGGAATTTCATCCTTTAGTTTTTCACATGCATGTTTTGCCCGTTCAACGGCCCTGTCTCTGTGTACTAACTGTGATAAGGCGTCTACACGGTCACTGTTTATCAGAATATCAAGTTTTGCAAGATCTGTTTCTCTGTAATCTCTTATTTCATAGTCAAATGATCCGTATCCCTGAGTTAATGATTTCAGTTTATCGTAAAAGTCATAAATAACTTCAGCAAGTGGAAGTTCAAAAATCATCTCCATGCGGTTATTGGTAAGATACTGATAAGTGATATTTATTCCCCGTCTTTCAAGACACAGCTTCATAACCGTTCCCATATAACGGTCCGGTATTATTATCGAAGCCCGGATGAATGGCTCAAGCGTTTTATCAATCCCCGCCGGATCCGGATACAAAGCAGGGTTGTCGATTATCCTGGATGAACCGTCTTGCATTACCAGCTTATATCTCACAGAGGGAGCCGTAAGAATCAGAGAAAGATCGTATTCACGTTCAAGTCTTTCCTGCACGACTTCAAGGTGAAGAAGCCCAAGAAATCCGCAGCGAAAACCAAAGCCCAAAGCTACAGAAGAGTCTTTTTCATAAATTAATGAAGCATCATTTAATTTAAGCTTTTCCATTGCAAGCGCCAGTTCCTCGTATCCATCAGATGCTACAGGGTAGATAGAGGAAAATACAACCGGTTTTTCAATTTTGAATCCTGGCATTGGGGTTTTACATGGCCGGTTTTTCAGCGTAATTGTATCACCGCATTGGGTGTCACTTACTGTTTTTATTCCAGCAATAATATAACCTACCTGGCCCGCTGAAATTTCCTTTTTCGGCACTTTTTCTATCTGAAATATCCCTACCTCCTCGGTTTTATAAACAGCACTATTGGACATAAAGGTAATGACATCGCCCGGCTTTATTTTTCCCTGAAATATTCTAACATGTATTACAGTACCCCTGTAGGAATCGTAATGGGAGTCAAAAATCAGGGCTTGAAGCGGTGCCCCAGGATCTCCCAAGGGCGGCGGAAGTTTGTTAACCACTCCTTCAAGCACATCTTCTACGCCGATACCTTCTTTGGCTGAGGTAAGAATTGCCGATTCAGGATCTAAACCTAAATCGTCGTTAATCTGATCTTTTATTCGCTCAATATCTGCGGATGGCAAATCTATCTTATTTATTACCGGAATAATTTCAAGTTCATGTTCCATTGCAAGATAAAGGTTAGCCATGGTTTGTGCTTCAACACCCTGACTCGCGTCTATCAGCAAAAGAGCGCCCTCACATGAAGCAAGAGCGCGTGAAACTTCATAAGTAAAATCAACATGCCCCGGCGTATCAATAAGATTTAAGAAGTATGTTTGACCGTTTTTTGCTTTATATGGGAGACAAACTGTTTGACTCTTTATAGTGATGCCTCTTTCCCGCTCAATATCCATTGTATCTAGAATCTGATCCTGAAAAATTCGTTCCGAAACAACATTGGTAGCCTGTATAAGGCGGTCGGACAGAGTTGACTTGCCATGATCAATATGAGCTATTATGCTGAAGTTGCGTATATTTTTCATGATAAAAATAATATGTTCCAGTGTAGTTTGGGAACGGGGACGAAATAACTTCCCCATTCCTTGATAAATATAAAATAAAAGCGTTCATGGAGAACGGTTACGATTAGCACCCCTTGGGCGGACTTTTAGTATGTTTAGGAACGGGGACGAAATAACTTCCACAACTATGCATCACAGCTTCATATCGCCTTTGTACGATCTCAAATCCCAAAAATATTGAAATAGGTAAGCTATTCCTTCAACTTTTGTGATCTGAGATCGAACAAATTCGACCCAAATCTATGCGCCTACTTGGGGAAGTTATTTCGTCCACGTTCCTTAATATCACAAATGGTAAAGGTTGAAAAGCAGGTTTTGCTAATTCTGCTATAGACTTTCAGATAATTAAAAAAATAATAATATATGTAAAACTTTTCACAAAGCGTGGTAACTTATACATTAAATTAGCTGCTATTTATTTTTGAAATTTATAATCGGTTGATATTTATTTGTATATATTAATTATTTTTTCTTGGTATAAAAAATGCTTGTCTAAATAATAAATTTTCGGTGATTCGTGGATTAAACACCAAGCGTTAGGATTCGCCCAAAAATAAATTTACATTTTCAGGTGTCGAGGCACTCGCATGACAAGACGCGAGGAGTGCGAATAGCGAGGCTATTTAACCGACGAGCAACGCAGTCATGCGGGATGGATCGGCGCATCAAAATGTGAAGTTAGGAACGGGGACGAAATAACTTCCCCGTTCCTTGTTGAAATTGCTGGTTACAACTGGTTTTATGTCTTATACTATTTCATGAGTGCAAAACTTGAGGTATAATAAGAAAATGATGATCAAAGAATCAAAAATAGACACCCGTGTTTTAATTGTTGAAGACGACCCCTGTATTAGAAATTCTATCCATGAATTTATTGGCATGGCTGGTTATAAGTCATTCGAAGCTTCAAGCGCGGAGGAAGCACTTGAAATATTAAAGACAAATACCATTAATGTTGTTATAACAGACATAAAGCTGCCGGGAATAAACGGCTTCGAACTGACTGAGCTTATAAAAAATAATTATGATACAGATGTAATTGTTATGACAGCCTATATTGACAATTATTCTTATGAAGAAGCTATCAACAAAGGTGCAAGCGATTTTGTATCTAAGCCGATACGTTTTGAAGAGCTTTTGCTGAGGTTGAAAAGGGTTTTAAAAGAGCGGCAGATTACGAAAGAGCGCGTTTTAATGTTGAAAAGACTTCAGGAGCTTGCAATAACCGACGGCTTGACAAAACTCTATAATTCAAGATGGTTTTATAAACAAATGGATTCAGAGATTGACAGAACCAAACGTTATAACCATCCTCTTACGCTTTTGTTTATGGATATTGATCATTTTAAACATTATAATGATACTTACGGTCACCTGGAAGGTGACAAAGTTCTTGCCAGGTTCGGAAAAGCAATTAAAACATGCCTCAGAAAGATGGATACCGCATACAGATACGGAGGAGAAGAATTTACTGTTATACTCCCTGAAACAAGTAAGGATGAGGTTGTAACTGTTGCTAAGAGGATAAAGAACGCTATACAAAATGAAAAATTTTCACCTCAATCAGGGAAATCAATATCCATAACAATGAGCATAGGAGTCACACAATATTGTCCGGACGAAAAAATATCTGCATTTGTCCAAAGGGCAGACAAGGCAATGTATCTTTCAAAACAAAGGGGACGTAATCAGATCTCAACCCTTTTTAGTGATGAATGTTCAGAAGGGCTCGGTCAAAAAATGGAGGTTAAGGAACGGGGACGAAATAATTTCCCCAAGTAGGCGCATAGATTTAGGTCAGATTTGTTCGATCTTAAATTACAAAAGTTGATGGAATAGCCTATCTATTTTGATATTTTTGGGATTTAAGATTGGGCAAAGATGGCTTGAATCTATGATGCATAGTTGGGAAAATTATTTCGTCCCCGTTCCTAATCAGACTGGATCTTCTTAAATATTATTGGGGCCAAAGAGGAGGTTAGGATAGCCAGGAATATGATGCTGGAATGAGTCTGATTATTAATCAGATTGAGTTTAAGCCCGATGGAAGCAGCAGCAATAATCAGACTCAGTCGCGCCGAAAGGAGTATCCCGCTGGAAAGGCATTCCCTCCATGTCAACCCCTTAAAACGGAAAAGTAGGGAGGGCACTATCTTGACTATCCAGGCCACTATAAAAAGAATGGCTGTGTTTAAAAATATCTGCCACTCCAAAAGAACTCGGAGATCAAAATTTATTCCTACATGAATAAAAAAGATAGGAATAAGAAATCCATAGCCAAAGCCCATGAGTTTTTCTTCCAGCACACCGCGATAACGGAAAATTATAGAAAAAAGCGCTCCACCCAGGAAGGCTCCCAGAACAGGTTCTATGCCCAGAATGCCTGAAAAACCAACAAAGAGGAAAAGCAGTGCCAGGCTTGCCCTTACTCCTGTTTCTACTGGATCCTCTCCCTTAATGAGTCGGGCAAAGCTTTCCGGATACCACCAGGCCAAGCGTTTGAGAAGATATAGAACTAAAGCTGCAAAGACAAAGATAAGCCCGGGCTTGAGCATCTCCCAGCAAAAACCGTGTTGATAAAAAAGAGAATAAATTGCAATACCAAATAAAGTCAGAAAATCAGCTATTATTGCAGCAAGGATGATGTTTTGGCCTATTAGCGATTTGGAAAGTCCTGTCTCCCTTAATGTAGGAATGGCCAATCCCAGGGAAGTAGTTGACAAAATAAGCGTCATATAAAAACCAAATCCCATAAGTGTGGAAAACAAATAAGCCAGAAGAACTGTGCAGAAAAAAATAAATAGAGCAAAAACCACCTGCTTTCGCCCTTGCTTTTCCAGATACTCAAAATCAATCTCAAATCCTGATAGAAACATAAGCAAAAGAAACCCAAAGTGTGCCAAAAACGAAAGCCATTCGCCGGACAGAACAATGCCCAGACCACTTTTGCCGATGGCTACTCCAAAAAGTATCTCTCCTACAACTGATGGAATTTTCAGGTAACGGGACAGGATGGGTACAATAAAAACAGCAAGGGAGATGATAATCAGGCTGAAAGTCTGATTGATTTCCATATGACCCCCTTATGACGTTACGATCAGGACAGAGCTTTTAGCTTTATGAATAATGTGCTCACCAACATTTGGTTTGAGAATTGACATTCCTCTGGTTGAACTGCCCATAACAATAAGATCAAAGTCCTCAGATATGTTTGCAATCTCTTTTATCGGGTTTCCTTCAAGCAACATCTCTTTGATAGGGAAATGGTGCATCTCGCCTATATGCCGTACATGACGCAGGGCAGTTTGAGCCCATTTTATCGAGTCTTTACTGGCCATAAATAACGGATCAGAAACGCTGGCTGTTGCCACCCTGGCTTTGGCAATCCGGCCAATGTCAACAGCCACTTCCGCAGCCAGTTCCGCAGCTCTGGTTGCATTGGCAGGCACCAGGATGTTTTTATAAGGGAATCGCTTTTTCCCTACCAAAAGCGGACAATTAATGCGATGCGCAAGATCAACTACTTTGCTTGTACCCATAAGTTTTTCGAGTATACCAATCTTACAAAGATTAGTAACAACACAACCAATATTTTCATGCCGCGTCATTTCAATAATAGTCTCTTCCAACCCGTTCTCTTTCTTGATCCTTTTTATGTCAAATTCTACTTTTCCCTCTGCCAGTTGAACAATTTTTTGTATGATGGCCTCGTATTGTATAGATACTCCCCCTGATGAAACAAGAAAAATGATCTTTGATGCCTTGAAATCCTTGGTCAGGTAGATAGCCTCTTCTACAGATGTTTCTATGTCTTGTTCATCCCGCACAGAAACCAGTATATTTCGCCCGTATTCTAAAGGAAACTTAGGGACATCGAGAGTAAAGAGCTTGGAGACTGTTTTGAAAAGACTGCTATGGCCTACTATGGTAATTAGATCATCCTTTTGGATTGTGGTATCTCCACGAGGAATAATTATTTCTCCTTTCCGGTATATGGCTCCAACCAGCCAATCTTTAGGACAAATCTCCCGCATGGATTTGCCCACAGCCGGTGAATTGCGAAGCGCTTTGATTTCCAATACCTCACCTCGCCCTTCTCCTACACTGTTTATCAACATCATTGGACTTTCCAGAAATATTTCTATCTGGTGAGCTACTATATAGGAGCCGCATATGACTCGGATACCGAGCTCTCGAAATTTTTGAAGGTTATCTGAGTCATTTATCATACTTATTATGTTCTTGATTTTGTGTTTCTGTGCAAGAACGCAGGCTTCGAGGTTAATCTCATCACGGTTGGTAACCGCCACAAAAAAATCGGTTTTATCAATCCCTGCTTCCTGTAAGACAACGTTGCTTGATGCATCACCAAGGGTCAGCTTCTTTACCGGCTTCATCTTTTTGAAATATGGAAAACGTTTGTCCGATTTGTCGACAAGCGTGACATCCCAAAATTTACCAAGCCTGCGCAAAAGTTCGCGTGCGGTTTTACCTGCTCCTATAATCAATACTTTCATCTAAAAAACAACCTTTCATGCTATAGACTTTCAGATAATTCACTTTCTCACTTTCTCACTTTTGTCATACATAGGACGGAGGCACACTCCACCATCCGGCATCCTGACATGGTGCCACATTGGTTTGAGTGAGACCAAAATAGAACAATATAAGGAACGTGGACGAAACAACTTCCACAACTATGCATCACAGCTTCGGGCCGCCTTTGTCCGATCTCAAATCACAAAAAGATTGAAATAGCTCGCTATTCCATCAACTTTTGTGATCTGAGATCAAACAAATTCGACCCAAATCTGTGCGCCTACTTAGGGAAGTTATTTCGTCCACGTTCCTAAACAAAAATGTCAAAATTCAAATGTCAAATCAAGTTCAAATATCAAATGTCAGAAAAACTGCTCTATAGACTTTCACTATAAATCCACTCAGCAAGTTCCAAATATTGTCATAAACTGAACCAAACTTATAGAATTATTTTCCCAAAATTATGAATTAAAATACATATCTTCTTTTTGAGTGAACGAGAGGCATCATGAATAATCAATTGGATTAATTATAAATAATAAAAAATCAAGAATATCTATTGGGTTGGCGCATTTCTTGCTTTTAATAATTTTGTAAATATTTTTCTTGAAGAATGGAGGTGAATTTAAAAAAAATCAAACTTTTCGTGAGAAATCAACGATAACCAATTGTTTTAATTTGTATGATGATTTGTCGTTTTTGAATCAGACTATGGTGTACATTTGTTAACTTTGGACATAAATTATTTTAGGAAAAAAGGAGGGTAATAAACGAAATGAAAAAATTATTTTTATACAGCCTGATACTATTAGCGTCATTTGCTTTTACATTCGGTATAATTGGAAATGCGCAAGCCTTATTTTGTAATATTAGCGATGTGACAGGGTCTGTGGACTGTGCAGACGGGATAGCCACAGTGCCCAATGACTCAGTAGACGTCCTTAACTTAAATAGTTACTTCGGTTATAACGATTGGGAGTACTTGTCAAAGCAGGAGACACCTGGTAGCCTTGAAGAACCTGTAGATATCGACTTGGTTGTTAGTCCAACAACCGGAACAAATAAAGGCAGTTATAGTTTCAACCCCGATACTTGGTCAACCTACGGTGACATCATCGTTGTCCTCAAAGATGGGGGAGCAGGCCCTGATAGCATTAAGTGGTTTGCTTATTTATTAGGCAATGGAATCTCAAGTGGTGACTGGAAATATCCAGGTGGTAAAGACCTTTCTCACCTCTCCGTATATGGAAGAAAGGGAAATGTTCCAGTTCCGGAACCCGCAACAATTTTGCTTTTAGGTTCTGGCCTGGTTGGCCTCTCTGGCTTTGGGAGAAAAAAATTCAAAAAGTAATTTAATAGTATAGGAATTTCCATTTTATGGTTTATTTTATCAATAGGTTGGAGGCTATCAGCACAATGTAGGGGCAAATCTTGTATTCGCTCTAATCAGGGCGATCACGGCCCCTACGAAACAACAAGCCTAAAAGTCCGCCCGAAGGGCGCTAATTTAAAATCAGACGATTCTACCATTAATTTTCGGTAGTCCCTACAAAACAATGTAAGGAACGTGGACGAATTAACTTCCACAAGTAGGCGCACAGATTTGGGTCGAATTTGTTCGATCTCAGATCACAAAAGTTGAAGGAATAGCGAGCTATTTCAATATTTTTGGGATTTG
>JABZFQ010000327.1 GCA_014237365.1 Desulfobacteraceae bacterium
AAGTCGGCAAGGGCACCGGATTGGGTCTGTCCACTGTATACGGCATTGTCAAACAAAATAATGGCTTTATCTGGGTCTACAGCGAGCCCGGAAAAGGGACAACATTCAAGGTCTATCTGTCTAAGGTGAAGAATACGAACCCAAAGGAAAAAAAACAAACCCCAGTGGACAATCCTGGCGGTTCTGAGACAGTTTTGATTGTGGAAGATGATGACAATCTTCGAAAATTTGCGCAAAAAGCTCTCCGGCAGCTTGGGTACAAACTCCTTGTGGCTGAAAATGGCGAAGATGCCTTAAAGGTCTGCAATGAGCACGATGGACAGATTGACCTGATGATAACCGATGTGGTGATGCCAAAGATGGGCGGCAAGGAAGCAGCAAAACGGCTGCAACTTTTCTATCCACAGATGAAGGTGCTTTATATGTCAGGATACACGGACACAGCCATAGTTCATCACGGTGTTCTGGAGCCTGGGCAGAATTTTCTTGAAAAACCTTTTTCGCCGGAAGATATAGCGCGCGAGGTGCGCGAGACGCTGGACAATTGAAGATTGTATATTGAATATTGAAGGAACTGTGTGGAAAGTGAGAAGTGAATAGTGAGAATTTAAGGAACTGTGACATTGAAAAGTAAAAAAGATGGAGCGTAGCGACTTCCATAAGTATTCAATTTTCACTTTATAACTAAGGAGTAACGAGAATGACTAAGACTAACATCCTGGTTGTAGATGATGAAGAGTCCGTCCGGTACCTGTTAGGCCGGATGCTTGAAAGGAGCGGATACAAATGCACCATGGCTGCTGATGCGGCAGAGGCCCGTAAATTCATTAAAGATCGGAATTTCGAGCTGATCTTATGCGATGTAACTATGCCGGGGGAGTCCGGCATTGATTTCATTCGATATGTTGCGGCCGAATATCCGGATACAGCGACAATAATGGTGACAGCGATAGATGACCCCGAAATTGCCGAATCAGCCCTGGAGGCAGGAATTTATGGGTATATAATTAAGCCTTTTAACGCGAATGAGTTGATCATTAACATCCGTAATTCCCTGCGCCGTCGTGAGCTTGAAATTGCAGATCAAACTTACCTCAAGAACCTTGAACAAAAGGTGGAAGAACGCACTTCTGAATTACAAAAAACACTGGAAGGGACTATTTCCGCCTTGACAATGACCGTTGAATACAGGGATCCATACACAGGTGGCCATCAGCAGCGAGTGTCTGATCTGGCCAGTACCATAGCAAAAGAAATGGGTTTTCCGGAAGATAAGATAATGGGGATTCGTATGGCCGGGGGGCTTCATGATATCGGCAAAATAGCAATTCCTGTAGAAATTCTCAGTAAGCCCGGTCGATTAAGCAAAACGGAATTTGAGCTTATTAAAAATCACTCTCAAGTCGGTTACGATATATTGAACCCAATAAAATTTCCATGGCCTGTTTCTCAAATCGTTCTTCAACATCACGAAAGACTGGCTGGTTCCGGATATCCTGATGGGCTTTCAGGCAAAGAAATACTAATTGAGGCTAAAATACTGGGGGTTGCGGATGTTGTTGAAGCCATGGCCTCTCACCGGCCTTACAGGCCTTCTCTCGGTATTGATAAGGCATTAGAAGAAATCTCAATTAATAAAGGTAAATTTTATGACACTGAGGCAGCAAATGCGTGTTTGAGGGTTTTTAAAGATAAAAATTTTAAATTTAAATAGTGCCTGTTTGTGAAAAAGGTATCGGGTATTGGGGATTAGCTGAATGTGTTATCTGTTTGATTTTTTAACCTAACAGCTAACAGTTTTTTTCAACACCAGTGTGCTTTCAACTACCATCCATATTTCAAGGGAAAAGACCGCCAGCCCGATGCATAACAGCAGCCAGTCTGAAGTAATAAAAAATTTGTTAAGATTGACGAGCATAGCCCATCCGGTTATAAATAGCATGAATACCATGGGAATCATGGTATATATAATTTGAACCTTTTTACGGGCAAGATACACAGTAATTACTAGAAGCGCCAGCCCTGCCAGCAGTTGATTAATCGTTCCAAACAGGGGCCATAGAATAAGCGCTCCCTTGCCACTGCCGTTATAGAATGCGAGAGCGAGCGCAGTTCCAACCGCTATAATAGTAGCCGGATGTTTTCTTGCAAAAACCGGCATTTTCAAGGCCGTGCTTAATTCAGAAATTATGTAGCGCTGTAATCTTGTGGCGGTATCAAGGGTAGTTGCGGCAAAAGAAACAACGAACACACCCATTATTGTAATTGTCAAATCGTATGGAATGCCGATTTTTTCAATCATATTAGCTGAGCCGGTTACAAATGCACCTATCTTTGATCCAAGTCCGGATGCGGAAGCCCAACTTGAGTAATGATGAGCAAAGGCTGCGGCTCCGACAAATGTTTCTCCTTCCTTGCTAAAGCCTATGGCTAATCCCGCTCCACATGCGATTAGAACAAAAACGGCAAGCATTCCCTCCATAAGCATTCCGCCAAAGCCGATAGAAAGCGAGTTGGTTTCATTTTCGCATTGTTTGGATGAAGTGCCTGACGAGACTAAAGAATGGAAGCCCGAGATGGCGCCGCACGCAACGACCACAAAAATCATGGGCAGAACAGGCGGCGCTCCCTGAGGCGTGAGATTAACAGCAGGTGCCACTATATCCGGTTTTGTAATAATAATGCCGATAGCCAGCAAACCCATTGCAATGATTAACTGGTGGGAGTTAATGTAATCTCTGGGTTGCAGCAGGGTCTGAACAGGCAATATGGATGCAATATATGCATAAATAAGCAGTACAACTACCCACAATGCTATTGGATTCAGGCCGAAGATGGCCGGCATCTTAAAAGGGAAATGAGTGCCTATTATCATGGTAAGATACATCAGTGTGACGGCTATAATGCTCATCGGAAGCGGCGGAGCGCCTTTTTTGTAAATCATGTGTCCAAGCCATACGGCAATGGGGATCTGAAGCCAGACGGGAATTACAGCCTGGGGATACATGTTAAAAACCAGCGCTATGACCACTCCGAAAATAGCTACAACTATTAAGAGCTCTAAAAAGATTATGAGTAAAAAGAGAGTGCGTACTCTTTGATTGATAACATCTGAAGCAAGATCACCGATACTTCGGCCTTGATTGCGCAGGGAGATTACCAGTGCTCCAAAGTCATGCACGGCTCCCATAAAAATAGAACCTAAAAGTATCCATATCAATGCAGGAACCCAGCCCCAGATAATAGCAATTGCAGGACCCACGATCGGGCCTGTACCTGCAATGGAAGTAAAATGATGTCCGAACAGAATTTGTTTTTTGGAGGGAACAAAATCAACATTATCCTGAAATTCCCTGCTGGGGCAGACAGCTTCAGGGTTTAGTTTGAAAATCTTTCGTCCCAGAAACTTACCGTAAGTGTGATAGGCAATTATATACAAGGCGGCCACGCCGGCGGCCAAAAAAAGTGAGTTCATAAGTTTTTTTGTAATGGTTCACGGTTTACGGTGAACAGTTTTATGTTTTGATCAACCGTTAGGAATGTGGACGAAACAACTTCCACAACTATGCATCACAGATTCAGGCGGCCTTTGTTCGATCTCAGATCACAAAAATATTGAAATAGCTCGCTATTCCATCAACTTTTGTGATTTGAGATCAAACAAATTCGACCCAAATCTGTGCGCCTACTTGTGGAAGTTATTTCGTCCACGTTCCTTACTATGTCGATTGACTGTCATGGAGTTTTTGAGAATATTTTTATTCTTTTGTTTAAAGGATGTACAGATACATCATATCCCGCATTTTTAGCTATTTTCCTAATACTGTTTGAAGCGTTGGCAGCGTCAAGAGGATATGGCCTTATATTCTCTTCACTTTCAACAATGTCGAATTGAATCTCTTCATCTGTAAGAATTACTACAGGTTCGTTGCTGTTATTTAGCTGGTCATATAAGTTTTCCCAATTTCCGGATATATTCATTAATAACTCCTTAAACCTCTATTTTAAAAAACTTTTGATATCAAAGTTCTATAAAAACTTAAGGAACGTGGACGAAATAACTTCCACAAGTAGGCGCACAGATTTGGGTCAGATTTGTTCGATCTCAGATCACAAAAGTTGATGGAATAGCGAGCTATTTTGATACTTTTGTGATTTGAGTTCGACATAAAAACTCATGCTCTATGGATATGGTCAAACTGGTATTTGATAGCGTAAAGAGCACTCCATCAGTTGAACGACATGGATAAAAGGGGGCGGCAAGGCGATTTCATGACCAAAAGGAAGGGCATATTAGAATATATCTACTCGAAGAGGCTGTTATCGTTTGCAACTCTCCTCACTAATTCCCGATAGTCTTGGCAACCGGTGCAGCCGGGCGAAAATTCAAAAATAGTCTGGCCAAAAGCAGGAGCCTGAGGGAAATTTACATTGTAACGAATAGGATTACAAATAAATTCACCATAAAGCTCTTTAAGCTTATTAAGAATTTTAGTTGGATGTTTTATTCTCTTATCATGAAATGTTGGCACAATGTATTTTAAGGAAATTTCATTGCGATATTTCTGTATAGAAGAAAGACTCTTTAAAAATTCAACAAGCCCCTGAAGAGACATAACCTCAAGAGAAACCGGAATTAAAACTTCTTTAGCATAAAATAAAACGTTCACCGTCAATGGATCCCATCCTGGCGATGTGTCAATAATGATATAATCATATTGAGTTTCCAGAGGGGTAAGTGCATCTGCCAATGTCATTTCTCCACCAAAATCTTTTCGGTCTATCAGACGCTTTATTCCGGCAAGAGATTTTCCACCTGCCAAAAGCCACAAGTTTTTCCTGGCTTCAACAATTGCTTCTTCAGGACTTAATTCATTCGTCAACAATTCAGTCAGCCCTGCTTTTGTATTAATCCCCAGCATATAGCTATCCTGCCCCTGAGTATCGGTGTCTACAAGCAGGACTTTATATCCGGCAAGTGCAAGACCAGCGCTAAGATTTACCGCTGTCGTTGTCTTTGCAACCCCACCCTTGCTGATCGACACACTGATTGATCTGGCGACACGATTTCCTTCAGGCATCGGTTTTTCAATTTTTTTATGGACTTTATCAATAAATTTTATAGGAAACCGATGTGCACATGCTTTACAGCGGGCAATTATTTTTTCATTTTGAGGAATTCGATTTTTATCGATATTGTGTTTTTTCTTACACTTAGGACAAATAATCGTAATCACAAAGACTCCTGTTTATATAATTTTCTTGGGTTAAAAGAATCTCTCTATTTACAACTCGTCAAATTTACTCCGAATTTCGAAAATGCATTGAATACAATTAGTTTTTTTGACATTTTCTTAAAATATTTTTCACCAAAGAACTCTTTTGTCCTTTTGTTTCCAGTTCGTTAAATATTGAGTTCAACGCCAGTTCCACGATCTTTGACATAGAAACCCGAGATTTTAATTCGCTAGGTACCATTACTTTGATTTTTGCCTTTGCCTCGCTAAGCTCAACAGAAATTTTTTCGGGAATATAATATGTAACTTTTTTTTTGGCCGTCGTTTTTTCTTTTCTTTTTTGTTGTGACGCCCTGACAATTTTTTTTGTTGAGGCTTCAGTAGATGGTTGGCCTCTACTGTATAATAGTTCTGTCAAATCTTTTATGCCAGGGATGGAGTCTTCTTCTGCTCCCTTCAGAAGATCATCAAAAATATCCTTCTTCTTATTTTTTCCCATTATACCGAGCTCCTCGCCTGATCGATCAATAAACTGATCTGGTATTAAAACTATGAAAATAATTTTGTACGATTAATTTTAATGTATTCACTGATTATACGTTCACTTTCTTCATCCTGATCAATAAATTTTATACCGCAATGATAGTTACCATACTCATAGGGAGAAATGTGCACTACACACCCATGCAGCTTAAAAATTTTTCCCTGAACTGTCAGCTTTATTGAGTCCAATTCTACACCAACAGAAAAAATTCCAGGCCGGGGCAAGTGAATTCCGATTCCCCAACTCAAAATATCAATAATATTATATTGTTGATCATTAATTTGCAATTTTATTTCATCAGGATTGCTTACCGGTAAACGAAAATATTGGCGTACTATTCCCTTTAACTCCCAATTATTTTCCAGGGAAACATAAACAGTTTTGTTTAAAGATTTTTCTATGTCATCGACTTCAAAATCAATACCATCGCTCTTTTTACTGTTCATACAAAAATCCTTCAGTTTTTTGGTATCCTTCATTAACACATTTGGAGCATTCATCGATAAAAAGTGTAAGGAACGTGGACGAAATAACTTCCCCAACTATGCATCACAGCTTCAGGCCACCTTTGCCCGATCTCAAATCACAAAAATATTGAAATAGGTAAGCTATTCCATCAACTTTTGTGATCTGAGACCGAACAAATCTGACCCAAATCTGTGCGCCTACTTGTGGAAGTTAATTCGTCCACGTTCCTAAACTACTTTTAGGCTGTTATGAAGGATGCCAGTTTTTTTTAAAAAACAATTTTGACTATGGGTTCGGTAAAAAATAACTTGATAGAATTTGCGCCCAAATTTGCCGTAGATTTAATTGATCTTTATTCGCAAAACCGCAGGAATAGCGAGCTATTTCGAGGACTTTTGCGGATAAAGATCAATTGAAGATATGGTGAAGTTGGGATGCAAAAATGTCAAGTTATTTTTTATCGAACCCTATATCTATCGAAACAAATGAAGCTTCTACAGCCTTTCTTTTATTATGATATCAACACATGATTGATCTGCAAGAGTGGAGAGGTCTCCCAAATCGGCTATATTACCTGCTGCTATTTTACGCAGTATCCGCCGCATGATTTTGCCACTCCTGGTTTTGGGCAGCGTATCCGTGAACTGAATTTTTTCAGGCGTTGCTATTGGGCCGATATCTTTTCTTATATGGGCAATCAATTTCTTTTTCAATTCTTCTGATCTCTTCACCCCGTTTTTTAAAGAAACAAAAGCATATATCCCTTCTCCTTTTACCTCATGGGGATAGCCGACAATAGCTGCCTCGGCCACGCTATGGTTTGCATCAATGGCGCTTTCAATTTCTGCCGTACCCAGGCGATGGCCCGAGACATTAATGACATCATCTACGCGTCCCATTAACCAGTAATAGCCGTTCTTGTCTTTTTTTGCTCCATCGCCGGTGAAGTACATGCCAGGGAATTGGCTGAAATATGTGTTTTTGAATCGTTCTGGTTCACCATAAACGCCCTGTATCATGCCGGGCCATGGTTTAGTCATGACCAGGTAGCCAGTCTCGTTAAGACGGGCTTTCTTGCCGTTATCTTTAATGATAAGCGGGGCTGCACCGGGAAAAGGAACTCCGGCAGATGCAGGTTTATTGGGTATTGCCCCGGGTATAGGAGCTATCAGAATTCCACCGGTCTCAGTCTGCCACCATGTATCAACTACAGGACATTTGCCTTGACCTATGTTTTTATGATACCAGTGCCAGGCTTCAGGATTAATGACTTCGCCAACACTTCCAAGCAGTCTTAAGCTGTTGAGATCATAACGCCTGGGCCATTTTTCACCATATTTGGCCAGCACACGGATAACTGTCGGGGCAGTGTAAAAAATAGATACCTTAAATTTTTCTACAATTTCCCAGTACCTGCCGGGATCGGGATAGGTGGGAACCCCCTCGAACATTATTGATGTAGCGCCGGCTGAAAGAGGGCCGTAGACAATATAGCTGTGTCCGGTAATCCATCCTATATCGGCTGTGCACCAGAAGGTGTCTTCATCTCTCGCATCAAATACCCATTTAAAAGTCTGGTTTACGTAGAGAAGGTATCCTCCTGTCGAGTGCAGCACTCCCTTTGGTTTGCCTGTTGAACCGCTGGTATAAAGAATAAAAAGTGGATCAACAGCGTCCATAACAGCCGGTTTACATGAGTTTTTTATATCCGGAGCGTTCATTTCATCGTGCCACCATGAATCTCGTTTCTTTTTTAAGGTTATTTCTGTATTGGTTCGGCGTACTATAATACACTTTTTAACCTCGGGACAATTTTTAAGGGCTTTGTCAGCATTTTGTTTTAGAGGTATGATTTTTCCACCACGAAATCCGCCTTCCGCCGTGATTAGCATTGAGGCGCCGCAATCTTTGATTCTGTTCATCAAAGATTGCGCACTAAAACCTCCGAAGACAACACTGTGAATAGCTCCTATCCGCGCACAGGCAAGCATTGCAATTGCAAGTTCAGGAATCATTGGAAGATACATGGTAACCCTGTCTCCCTTTTTGATCCCATTTTTTCTTAATACATTTGCAAATCTGGAAACCTCTGTATGAAGCATCTGATAAGTATAAATTTTACTTTCATTCGAATTTTCACCTATCCAAATCAAGGCAGCCTTGTTTTTTCTCCATGAACAGAGATGTCGATCAAGGCAGTTATAGGATACATTAATTTTTCCACCTTCGAACCACCTTACGTATGCTTCGGTAAAATCATACTCAAGCACATTTTCCCATTTTTTAAACCAGTGCAGATCCCTGGCTCTTTCTGCCCAGAAATCCTGTGGATTGTTAATTGAGTGTTTGTAAATTTCTTTATAGTGCCTAAAGCTTTTAATTACCGCCTTTTTTTGGAACTCCCTGGATGGGAAGTACTTTTTGCAGTCCTTCATCTTCACCCCCGGTTATTATTTTAGGCTACCAACTTAAGGCGGGACATTCTGTAATTTCAATAAATTATGTAGGGTGCATTCTATGCACCCTACATGGATATGTTATGTCAATTTGGGACAATTAATGTTTTACGATAATCAAGAACAAAAAGTTCGAAAGTGTTCCGCTTTAAGTTGGTAGCCTTATTTTATAATCGTTTTCATTTTGTCACTGCACCGGTCATATACAGAATTTGCCAGAGATTTCACCTGGTTTCGAACATCAGTGAGTTCGGGAAGAACTGGAGGGGATATGAGCTTGAATTGTTTTATGCTGACAGGTTTGAAACGCATGGTTTTTTCAATGGAAGCTATTTCTTCGGGCGCGAAATTATCGCCCATAAAATGCTTTTTTGTTATTTCATCAAGATCCATGCCCTTCAGGAAGTTCAGGATGGTAAGAAGGTCATGGTTGTCTTCAAACTTTTTCAGATTGTGATTTACCGCTTCACATTCTTCAAGAAGATTTTTGTAAGCTTCAAAATACTTGTTATTCCAAGTGAATAGCCTCTTATATGATTCCAGAAAGAGTTTTTTAAATTTTGAACGATCGGTTAGACCGCGAATCTTAATAAATCGTACATCTTTGCGGTATTCCGGATCATCAGCTATCCGGTCCTTAAAAGGGGCTTCTTTCAATCCAAGAAGAAACACAAACTCATTTATGAATTCAGGTTTTGGAAGTAAGTTATACATTCGCGCAAAGCGTTTGAAGAGCATTTCCTGAAGCTGAGCGGCATGATCAGCCAGCTCTTTAACATAAGTAATCTGTTCTTCGATCAACCGTCGTTTATATAAATAATTATTAATAACCTCCTCTTTGACCTCATGGGTCAGGGCGGAGATTAAATCGTCCGACATAGTCTTACCTCAAAATGTTTCAACCTAAATTGATCGATTTTTTACTCGATCTGCGCCGATCTCTTGCGCATAAAGGTTTCGCAAAAATCCTCTACATATCCACGGGTATGCCTGCGGTTTTTGCAAATCCTTATGCATCAAGATTTCAACACATATCTTCGCAAAAAATCGCTCAACTTAGGTCCAATTCACACGACTGAAGAAGGTGTAAGTTCTTTTATCCGATTTTGTACAAATTCGACTGCTGCTTCCAGTTTGTTTATAGAGCTCGTTTTTACAGTTTCCATGAGTTTTTTTACTTGTTCTTCTTCTATATGGAGGAGCTTTGAAATATAAAAATCGTCCAGTTCTCCGTCCTCAACAAAAATACCGCATCCGCCCGCGGTGCCCAGAAACTCTTCATTGACAAATACAGGTATTACAAACTTTGTAAAGCCTACATCGCACTTTTTAAT
Source organism: Desulfobacteraceae bacterium (assembly GCA_014237365.1). GTDB lineage: Bacteria > Desulfobacterota > Desulfobacteria > Desulfobacterales > ETH-SRB1 > B13-G4. Next base: position 10,040 of record JABZFQ010000327.1, read on the forward strand.
CACCGCTTTTTGCGTGGTGCGCGCGGTTTCGGCCATTGATAGCTGAGCGGACGAACAAACTATCCGACTATCGTCACTTCCCTTTATAGCCGGACAAATCTTATTGGCCCATCCTGCGGGCGGATGAACCACAACTCCGTCTTTATCTACAATGCTTCCGTTAAATCCGAATTTATCATAAATTTCCTGAGCGAGGCGTTGCCATACCTCGACTGGTGCGATATCTATAAGTTTCATTGTTACCCCCTGATAAGTAGTGCTTTTTTAGATAAGGAACGTGAACGAATTAACTTCCCCAAGTAGGCGCATAGTTGTGGAAGTTATTTCGTCCACGTTCCTTACGTTGGTAGCCTATTCTTAACATGGGCTAATCTATGGGTCAAGGAAGTTTTGTCAAAACACCTTGGCGCTATGCGGCTAATGATACTGAATATTGCTTGTTTACATAATCTCTGACAAACCGGTTAATCCGGTTCCAGGTATAATCTGTTATGGCTTGAGCCTTTTCTTCTGAAATTGTTTTAATGCCATCTGAAAGGCTTTTTATCTTATTTTCATAAATACCGGTTATTTTGTTTACAAGAAAAAAATCAACTTCTCCTTCTTCAATTAAAAGTCCGCAGCCTCCAACCGTTCCGATAAATTTGTCGCCGACAAATATGGGGACGGCTATTTTAATCAGGCCTGCGTCACATTCTTCTATAATAGGTTCACCGGTCAGCTTTGTTTGAGAAGCCATGTTCATATTTGCAGTAGCACAAATAAAGCTTATTCCCTTGCCATTTGCCTTAATAACGGGACAAAGTCTGTTCGCCCAGTTTGTATTATCGGTTATTCTGATTCCATTGATGTCGTAAACATTAGCATTAAGGCCGGATTTTCTGTGTATTTCATTTTCAAATTCAACCCATTTTCCAAGAGGCAGTATGTCTGTAAAACTCATTAATAACTCCTTTTTAAAGGTTTTGTAAATCCGCTATAGCGGGATTTACAGAGTCGTCTAAATTTTGAATATACCTCGGAAGGTCATAAATTGCGTTTTTTTCTGTGAGCTATGAGCATTAGGAGCAAGGCGCGAAGGTGCCCAATAGCAAGCTATTTCAAACCTGAGCAACACAGCTATTGATATTCAGGGCCAGCGAAAAATCGCAAGTTGTGGCCTTGCGAGGTATAGTAATAAATTCATTAAATTTGGTCGCAAATTTTACCAACTTATTTTTAATCGAACCCTTATATCAAACCAGTTGGATTTTGCAAGTTCATTTGTCATTTCTGTATTTGACCGCAGAAGCCGGGCCTATTTAGAATATCTGTAGTTTTGCGGCAGGTGAGCAGGGGGTTCGGCTTTAAAGCCCAAACACATTGACATCAGGTACGCATTGTAATAAATTTAATACTTGGACTATTTAATATAAAGAAAGGAAAATATCATGGCGATAAAAAAGTGGGCTAATCCACCGGCAATGCAGATCGATCCGGAAAAAATTTACCGGACAGTCGTGGAAACTGACAAGGGAAACATAGAACTTGAACTCTATCCCCAATACGCACCCAAAACGGTCAACAACTTTGTCTTTCTGGCAAAGGAAGGTTTTTATGATGGAGTATTGTTTCACAGGGTGATCAGCGATTTTATGATTCAGAGCGGAGATCCGACGGGTACCGGACGGGGAGGCCCCGGGTATCAGTTTGAAGACGAGGTAAAAGGAAATCCACTAAAGCACGAGACATGCGTAATCTCAATGGCAAACTCCGGGCCAAACACAAACGGAAGCCAGTTCTTCATCACGCATTCACCTCAGCCGCACTTGAACGGCAATCATACGGTGTTTGGAAAAGTAATTGTGGGTCAGGAAGTCGTAAACGCAATCCGTCAGGATGACAGGATGGTCAAAGTAGAGGTCAAAGAAATATAGGGCGAGGTTGAAAATTCGTTTCGGCAACCTGGGGCAAATATAGACTTTCAGATAATTAGGAACGTGGACGAAATAACTTCACCAACTATGCATCACAGCTTCAGATCGCCTTTGTCCGATCTCAAATCCCAAAAATATTGAAATAGGTAAGCTATTCCATCAACTTTTGTGATCTGAGATCAAACAAATTCGACCCAAATCTGTGCGCCTACTTGTGGAAGTTAATTCGTCCACGTTCCTAACGCAGTGAAATTATTTATCTGAAAGTCTATAGAAAGGAGGTAGATCTGCATATGAAGGTAACACGTAGAAAATTTATCCAAATTTCCGGCGCGGCGGCGGCTGGACTTGCTACCGGCAATTTGGGCTTTGACCTTTCGCCGGTCATGGCACACGCCCAAATGCTAAAGACCAAGTATGCCAAAGAAACCATCACGATCTGCCCTTATTGTGCAGTGGGATGCGGGGCAATTGTGCATACCAGCAAAAAAGGCGACGGTCGTGTCATCAACATAGAGGGTGATCCGGACCATGTGATCAACAGGGGATCTTTGTGCAGTAAAGGAGCCGGGCTTTCAGGGTTGGTCGAAAATGAAAATCGCCTCCTTGAGCCCATGTACCGGGCGCCTTATGCTAATGTGTGGAAGCAGGTATCATGGGATTGGGCGATAGGCGAGATCGCCAGGCGCGTCAAAAAGACCCGTGATGCCGACTTTACCAAAAAAAATGCCAAAGGTCAGATAGTTAACCGGACGACCGCCATTGCCTCGGTTGGAAGCGCCGCGATGGACAACGAAGAGTGCTGGATCTATCAGGCATTAATGCGAGCTATTGGGCTTGTTTATATCGAACATCAGGCCCGTATCTGACATAGCGCAACTGTTGCGGCTCTGGCAGAGTCGTTCGGACGAGGTGCAATGACTAATCACTGGATTGATATTGGCAACAGTGACTGCATCCTTATTATGGGAAGCAATGCTGCCGAAAACCATCCGATCTCCTTTAAATATGTCATGAAGGCAATGGAAAATGGAGCTAAACTCATCAGTGTTGATCCCAGGTTTACAAAAACATCCTCAAAAGCGGATATCTATGCCTCCCTAAGGTCAGGGACAGACATCGCCTTCCTGGGCGGTATGATCAAATATATCCTTGACAATGATCTTTATAATAAAGAGTGTGTTGCCGCGTATACCAATGCCTCATTTATTGTGGGCAAGGATTTTAGCTTCAAGGACGGTCTGTTTTCGGGTTATGACGCAAAAAACCGAAAGTACGATAAGTCTAAATGGGCATTCGAGATGGATAAAAAAGGGTGCCCTGAAATGGACAGAAGCTTACAGCATTCCCGGTGCGTCTTCCGCTTGTTGAAAAAACATTACAGCAGATACAACCTTGACCTGGTCTCGAAGATCACCGGCACACCGAAAGCCGATTTACTGAAAGTTTATCATACGTATACAGCTACCTGCGCAACGGGCAAGGCCGGTACCATCATGTATGCCATGGGCTGGACCCAGCACACTGTGGGGACTCAGAATATCCGTGCCATGGCCATCATCCAATTGCTCCTTGGCAATATGGGTGTAGCAGGCGGTGGCGTGAACGCCCTGCGCGGTGAGTCGAACGTCCAGGGTTCAACTGACCACTGTCTGCTGTGGCATATCTGGCCGGGATATCTCAAGACCCCAAGGGCCTCCAACGTATCATTGGAAGCTTACAACAAAAAGTGGACTCCAAAAAGCAATGACCCGCTTTCCGCTAACTGGTGGCAAAACTACCCGAAGTATTCGGTCAGCCTGTTAAAATCGTTTTTTGGTGGAAATGCCAACCATGAAAACGATTTTGGGTATGACTGGCTGCCTAAAGTAGATGACGGAGAAGTTTACTCCTGGCTTGATCTCTTTGATGAAATGTACAGGGGAACGATCAACGGTTTCTTTGCCTGGGGCCAGAACCCGGCTTGCGGCGGCGCCAATGCCGGAAAGAACCGTAAGGCTATGGCCAATCTTGACTGGATGGTCAATGTCAATATTTTTGATAATGAAACCGGTTCCTTCTGGCGAGGGCCTGGTATGAATCCGTCTGACATCAAGACCGAAGTATTTATGCTTCCGTGCTGTGTTTCCGTTGAAAAGGAAGGAAGCATCACTAACAGCGGCCGGTGGATGCAGTGGCGATACCAGGGGCCAAAACCACTTGGGAATACAAGGTCCGACGGCGACATCATTATGGAGCTCGGTTTTAAGCTCAAAGAACTTTACAAACACGAAGGCGTGTCTTTCCCCGAGGCGATCTTGAATCTGAAATGGGATTACATGACAAACGGCATGTATGATTCTCACAAGGCAGCCAGGGAAATCAACGGCTATTTCCTGAAAGATGTTACGCTTAAGGGCAAGAAATACAAGAAGGGGACCCTGGTGCCCAGCTTCGCCTATCTGCAGGCAGATGGTTCCACCTCCTCAGGCAACTGGCTCTACTGCAACAGTTATACTGAAAAGGGGAACATGGCGGCCAGACGAAGCCGGGAAGATGCTGTTAACAAGATCGGGCTCTATCCGGATTTTGCCTGGTGCTGGCCAGTTAACCGCAGGATCATTTATAACCGTGTCTCTGTGGATTTAAAGGGACAGCCCTGGGATAAGGAACACTGGGTCATTCGCTGGACAGGCGAAAAATGGATTGGTGATGTTCCTGACGGCGGCTGGCCGCCACTCAAAAGCCTTGAAAAGCCAAATCCCAAGAGCAAATGGGCATTTATCATGAGGAAACATGGATATGCACAGATTTTTGGCTCCGGCCGCTCAGATGGTCCATTCCCGGAACATTACGAGCCTCTTGAATCGCCACTTAAAAACAACTTGATGAGTAAACAGCGTATGAATCCGGCAGCGCCTGTTTACACAACAGATGCTGATTCAGTAGCATCAAACAGTCCGGAATTCCCTATTGTGGGTACAACATATCGTGTTTCAGAACACTGGCAGACAGGCCTCATGACACGTCCACAGCCGTGGCTGCTCGAACTTCAACCCCAGGTTTTTGTTGAAATGAGCGAAGAGCTTGCCAAAGAAAAGGGCATCAAGAACGGAGAACGGGTAAAGGTAGCATCTGCACGTGGTTCACTTGAATGTACGGCTATTGTTACCAAGCGTTTTAAACCTTTCAAGATAGCAGGAAAGGTTGTGCACGAGGTTGGTATTCCATTTCATTTTGGCTGGCGCTGGCCGGAAAGTGGTTCAGAAGAAAGTTCCAACCTGCTCACACCGGCAACTGGTGATCCCAATACGAGAATTCCTGAAACCAAAGCCTTTATGGTCAATGTATCCAAACTATAAAAGGAGGTGCTCTGAATGCCTGGCAAATCATTTTTCATAGACACGTTGCTTTGTATGGCCTGCAAAGGTTGTCAGGCTGCCTGCAAGCAGTGGCATGATCTGCCTGCCGAGAAAACAGTAAACCGTGGAACCTACCAGAATCCGGCGGATCTCTCTTTTGTGACTTACAAGTTGGTGAGGTTCAACGAGACAGTTATTGACGGCAAGCTAAAGTGGCTCTTTTTCCCTGATCAGTGCCGCCACTGCATGGAGCCACCTTGTGAGATGACGGCTGATGACCCCAGGGCCATCTTCAGGGATCCGGCAACCGGTGCGGTTATCTATACAGCCGATAACAAAAATATAGACGTTCATGAGGTTATTGAGTCATGCCCGTATAACATTCCTCGAACGGCCAGGGATGGTACCTTAGCCAAGTGCGACATGTGTAACGATCGTGTCCGAAACGGACTTTTGCCTGCCTGTGTGAAGACCTGTCCAACGGGTGCCATGAACTTTGGAGACCGTGAGGAAATGCTCGTTATGGCAAGAAGGCGTTTGGCCACGGTCAAAAAGATCCACCCAAAGGCGAAACTTCTGGATCCGGATGACGTTCGCGTTATATACTTGGTCACAGAAGATCCGATGCTCTATCACTCGTTTGCGGTGGCTTCAAATTCGGCCTTTGACATATCGAGAAAAGTGGCTTTAAATAAGCTTTTGAGACCACTGAACCGTTTGACAGCCGGTTTGTGACAAAACACTCTTATAGACTTTCAGATAAATAATTTCACTGTGTTATCAGTCGTCGACGTATAACTAATACGCCTTCCTCCTTCTGGCCTTGTGAAATTAATTATCTGAAAGTCTATAGAAAAAAACAGACTGGAGGGGATAGTGGGTAACGAAAAAGACTAAAAAAGGAGATTGAAACTGCCGAGCAAATTAAAAAGGCTGGGGGGAATAAGAACCTCAATAGTAACTTAATTTTTCTAAAATTCAAATCTATAGTTCTGAAACATCAATTTTAATTGTCGTTCATCGCCTCTTGTGACAAGGCCAGGCAGAGTGCAAATCCACCCTGCCCGGCTAATGTGTTAATTTTGAAACAGTTTTTCTTCCAACAGCACTAGTTTAGCTGCGTAGCATCATAGCCCTGTCCGCTGTCTATTGCTGGGCAGTCCTGATCATGAGGTACCTTAACCTCGACGCTCCCTCTGCATTCGCCGCCTCTTTCGTCGACAGCCAAGAAATCAAGCAGGTAGACTCTACCGTCTTCTGTCCCTGACCGTTCGGCTCTCACTCTGGCCGCATCTGTGCCAACGCCGGATGCATCCGGTGCGTGTGCTGCGCCTCCTGCACCTTCGTCTAAAGCAGTAGGCTCGTCACTACTAATAGAGAGGATAGTAATCGTCACAGGATCACCGTCCGGATCAGTTAAACCCAAAATGCCAATATCAACGAACTCGTGGTCAGGCGGCCACAGGCAGCCAGGAACGGCATACGCGGCAGTGCAATCGGGTGGTTGGTTTGCGCATCTTACAGATAAATCGTAAAGAATCGGGGACTCATCTCCTGATGTGATCCGCAAGATTGCATCTACCTCTATGTATTGTCCGTCCGGTGTTGCGGACAATAGCCCTGAGTTGGTGGCTGTTTCCCAGGCAGACCAGCTAACTTGATCATTTGAACTTCTTACCTTTACAACAATACTTGTTCCTTGAGGTTCAAGACTGTTCCATGAGATGGATCCCCATGGTGTATCAATTTCTTCACTGTCAAAAATCACTTTCCATGTGCCTATCTTCGTCGTAATGTTTCGAGATATGAACCCTGTCATGTCACTGTAGCTGTAGTGCTGTCCAACTCCGGTCCCATCCATACCTACCGTATAAACTGAAAGATCTACAGTGTCTGTCCCAGGATCTATCCTAAGAAGACCTCCATCAGTGTAGTTACATGCCCAGACCTTGCCTTGCGCATCCACAGCAGCACCTGTAGAAATACCGGGTACCCCTATATCTATAGTAGCTTTATAGCTGAGATTGTTGTCAAGACGAGTAATCTGGGTGTCATAGGAGTTGACGGCCCAAACGTCACCGTCACTGGTAACTGCTACGCCTCGCGTATGGGCAGCCCCTTGATTGCCATACATGAGTACAGCGTCTGTAGTTACGTCAATCTTAGCAATTTTTCCTTGCCCCCATGCAGCAACGAAAAGGTTATCATTGCCATCTATGCCAAGGCCATATGATGTAATATCCAAGGAGACTTTTGTGATAATTTTTGTGACAGGATCAATCTTCAGTACATAATTACTTATGCTCGAAGACCAGATATATCCATTGCCATCAACTACAGCACCATATGAACGGTCAGGGGAAATATCTATAGTATCAGCGGCAACTATAACTCCAGTATCTCCCTTAATATGGAAAAATTTGTTACCTTCTGGAAGAGAATATGTCCCTGCCCACAGGTCTCCATTGGCATCGATTGCGATACCTCTTGGTCCACCTCCTATATACACTTCAAAGAGCACACACTCATCGTCACCCCAGTCAAGAACTTCAGCACCAGTGATAAGTCCATCGTTATTGGTATCTAGTGAGGTCTGGCAGATGTTGTCACCATTTTTGTCTATCCAGTTACCAGCCTCATAGAGCCCGATTTTCACTACTGTACCGGTATCTCTGTTGCCAAACCAAACACTGCCTACTTGATCAACAGTTGTCCTTGATGGGTTGCCATTGGTGTCATTCGGGCCTGTTCGATAACGACCCAGCTCTCTGCCTGATTCCGTATCATATTTGGAAACCGTGCCTTCATTAGAGTTGGGAACCCAAATGAAAGGCAAAGTCACCAAGTCAGTTGAAAGCTGTAATTGATCGTGCACTGTTTCATGCTCTACTCCTGCCAGGACACCTTCATCAAAATCCGCATTCTCGGTATATGTCCTTTCGCATACAATTGCGTTCGCAGATGTATAGCCAACTGATATACATGCTAAAGCCAAAATTGCCACAATAAATAGAAAACCAAAACAATTTGTTTTTTCTTTCATTTTTTTCTCCTTTCCTTTTTTCAAAATCTTCATTTTAGAAAAAACCGATAACCATTTGTTTTATCAAATTTTTTGTGGTTTCCCTTCAAACACTAATTAGCTGTGGAATTAATTTCTTTAATCAATTTCTTTATATATTGGCACTATCTACATTCTATCACCCCCTTTTTCATTGTTTTTTCTGGCTACCAACTTAAGCCGGAACACTTTGTAAATTCAACAGGTTATCTGAGGATGATTTTCTACCCATTCTTGCCAGTGGTAATTCACCCATCTGGTTTACTATCCATTCAAACAGGTCTGGAAAGTCTCTCTCAAATAATCGTTCAGCTGCTGTTGTTCCATC
>JABZFQ010000326.1 GCA_014237365.1 Desulfobacteraceae bacterium
AGTCTTTCGTTGTTTTCGTCGATTACTTCGTTTGCTTCTTTTCTTACCGCTACTTGTTCGAGGTTTTTCTTGTAGAACGCTGCGAATGCGGTGGACAAACGCATACTACGACCGGTTTCACGGTCGGTGATATTTCTTTGTGCATCAACAAAGTCCACTCGAATCAAAGATCGTAGAACACGCTTCACTTTCTCAGGATCACGAGGGAGAGCTTTTGTTTTATCATTGGCATGTTCCAAGGCAAAATAACGAATGGAAAAGTGGCGATTCAGGTTCCCTTGAAGTGACAGGAAGTACGAAAGGCTCTTCTGTTGTTCTCCATCTTCCAAAGGCGGAAAAGCGGATAGATATTCGGACTTCAACTTTCCGGTGTCCTTGACGCAATATTCCAGACGAACACCAACTTCTTCAAAGTTGCCCGAAACATTTGGTAAGAGATGCCCGACCCGTCCATACTCGATGTCTGGGTCTATCGAAAACCAAAGATCCATTCCAATTGATGGGAGGCTGCCTTCGTTAGCATCATCTTTCAAACTAAACGCGTCTATGTCTGCAACTTTTGAGACGAAAAAATCGTGGATTTTGAAATCTGTGCTCACTAAGAAAAGGTGGAAGGCTGTGGTTGCTGAGGTCTTCCCGCTATTGTTTGGACCAACAAAAACGGTTTCTTCGTTTTCAAAGCCAATCTCAACATCCTCCAGCCTACGAAAGTTCCTTAGATGTACCTTTTTTATTTTCATGAAAGTTTTCCTTAGATTTCATTCAAAAGTACAGTAGAAAACAGTAGGTCGAGATTCACACAAATGGTGGCAACACCCCAATTTGAGTCGATATCTGGCACTCATACGACACATAACGAATAGCGTTTTATCAATCATTTTATTATAGAACAAAGACTACCATGTTGCAAAACTAAAAAAACCAAAACAATGTTTCCGTTGTTTAACATAAAGGGATGATTGATAAAATGTTGTTGAACTGAGCCGCTGGGTTTTTGCTTACCCGTTGATTATCTATGGGGATTATATATCGGACTGGATATAATTTGTAAACCTGAAGCTGTTTTCAGGCTCATTATTCTTCGGTTATGAGTCCAGCTTAATTCTGCCATCAGTGATGGCAGTTTTTCATCTTGTTGATATGTCTCGTAAAATTGCTTCATTGTCCAAATGTTTCGTGCAGAAAAGCCTTTAATATTTGGGCCATACAGCGGGACGCCCATGATTTTATGTACAGCGGGACGTTATGATTTTATGCGTTTCATATCCTGTTGATGTATGCTATCTGATTATTTATACTAAGAAAAACAGCTTAAACTAAAATATCAAACATGTTGCTGATGCCTCTGTTCTTCCGCCAGTTATTCCACCTGCTTTTTTTCACCCGCCTAGAATCTGGATTCGGACTGTCTCTGAATCCTTTAGCATCTTTTACATGGTGGATACTACTCCTCTTCATTTTCTGTTGATCCTGCCTCAAAATCTACAACCGAACAGGCCGCCATCCTCGGTGGCATCTGTAAGGGTTACGTGTAGAACGTATTTTTTCAGGTCAAAGTCCTGTATAGTTTTTTCAAAAGCAACAATCGCATCGGCCAGTCGTTGGTTCTGTTCTGAAAAATTTCGACGCAGGCGCAAGACAAGGTGATTTCTATCAATTTCCAATTTGTTCTTAGTGCCTTCGAGTTGTTCGGCAGACTCAAACCGTTGTCGAAGAGCTTCAACCTCTGCTTCACGTCTTCCCTGTTCACCTTGTAATTTGGAGAACTGTTCAAGAGCGCCGTGGCTTTGCAAAATTGTCATGACCTCTGCCCTGCGTTGATCCAGTTTGCCCTTTTGCTGTTCACGGGTTTTCATTCTTTCTTGAATCGCAGCAAGTTCATCAGTCAGGTAATCATGGCGATTCCGAATCACGGACTCATGAAAACTGCGGACTTCATCATATCGTTTTAAAGCAACATCAGGCAGGACTATCCCTGCTTCTGTATATATCTCCCCCAATGTGTTGAGTGATGGCGGTGCTTCAGCATGTAATGCAGTCTCCAGATCACGAATTGCAGCACTGACAATAGTATTTTTATTGGCCAGTGTGTTCAAGTTCAGTGTGAGTTGGTTTGCTTCGGCTTCCAGTTCCCGATATTGCGGCAGCACCCGGAACGACTCAACTTGTGCCCTGAGTTCACCTAAACGAGCCTCTGCAACAGTCAGTTGAGTACGTAGATCGGAAGCCTTGTCGATAAAAGCGCCAAAGGCCCCGGCACCTGCCGCTTTTTTTAATGCCTTAAGCGTTTTTCCACGATCTCTAACCTTTTGCCAGTCACTTGCGATCTTCCAGTCCAGACCCATGAGATACATAAGCGCCACTTGATAATCGCCTGCCTGTTGCATCGTTGCCTGTTTTTCAGGTGTGGTGAATGCGCCACTGAGCTGCCGCCGTACAAAGTAAGCAAAAAGTGATCGAAAAGTTGGTTTTCGTCCATCATGTTTTGGATTTGGGTTTCCATGATTCAAATCAATTAATTGATCACGATCATTAAATCTTAAGAAATAAATCAGTAATATCAATATATTATCTTGATTTTAATTGTATGCTATATATCGCATTGTTTTTAATGAAAAAGCAAGAATTATGTGATTCCCCAAAACCCCACATCTCTGCTTGAAAATAGTGTAACATCTCAATAAATTTGGGTAATTTCCGGAAACTGTGATTTTTCGTCATTGCGAGGAGCGTCAGCAACTCGCAATGACCGATGCTTGATGATACCGGAACTTATTGAAATGTTACAATGCTTCCGAAGAATTTTGCTGAAGGGGTTGATGGTTGGATAATAAGCGGGGTTTTTGCTTTTTGGGGTCAGTTTATAGAATTGTCAGGGTGATGGAAGACATCGGCTTTCCTGTTTATACAGATAAAATTCCAACGGAAAAAGAAAAGCGCTGGAAACTTGAAGCATCATATTTGAAAAAATTGCCGAACATGAAAATGACGGAGGTCTGTATTTACTTGTAAACACCACCTCATTTTCAGATATACGAACACTTGCCGTTGAAAGAATACAGGAAATAACAAAAACCGATTCGTCATTCGAGTACCCTAAAAATCTTGACCCTGAAAAATTAATCGAATCGGCCTTTGATATTGTTTACGGTGATCCTGTAGATATAAGAATCTGGTTTTCTGCCGACCAGGCGCGTTATATAAAAGAAAGAAAATGGTCAAAAACTCAGAAAATTAAAAAACAGGATGACGGATCTGTTATACTTTCAATGAAAACATCCGGCTGGTGGGATGTTAAAAAGTGGGTTCTTTCTTATGGTTCTGATGCAGAAGTCCTTGAACCGGAAGAATTGAGAAAAGAAATAATTAATGATCTGAAAACCGCCTGTGAGAGATACACTTAAACAATGATATCAGACCTCGCAATTTATTTCCTGAAAATAGCTGTAATCTTTTAAGCGGCATCAGATTGCACGATAATTAGAGATTCACAAGCGCTTCGGTCTTTGAGGGCATTAATTTTCCTTTGCGGGTCCAAAGGAGTTTTCGAAAAGTTCATGAATTGCTTTGCGGCCTTCGTCACTGAGATTTCGGGTTCCTGTTCCGACAAATGTTTTGTCGATGATAACGGGCGTTTCGGCAACCCATTTGTTATCCTTCCATGAGAACCATGTTTTGCGTTCCTGGTCATATACATTGAGTGGACGGTTAAAGAGCTTTGCAAGCTCAACGCCCCAACCGGTTCCTCCTTTGACGGTGTCATCCGGCTGTATCCATCCGACTGCTATCACGTGGTAACCATTGTTGACCATGTGAAAAATAGACTGTATGACCTTTCGTATTTTTTCAGCCTTTGAATAATTTCGTCCCATGCGGGCAGAGACTATTTCCATGCTGACATCCCCCTTGTCAAGTTCTTCCAGGCTCAGCACCCGGACACCTCTGGTACGTTCGATATTGTGGCCCTCGAACGAAAAGTTAACCTCCTGAATCCCCCAGCGCTCTGCAAGCTTTCCGAACTCGGCCTCGGCTCCCTTATGCCCGCCACTGTGAAGAGTAACATCAAAATAGTCAGTCATTATTTTTATCTCCTTTTATTTTTTTACCTTGTCGGCATCTCCGTGTCTCGATGGAGTACTCTAAAAAATATAAGTTGTTTATTTCCGATTGCAACCTTGATATTGTTATATTTTACTTTGGGCTGTCCACACTTTTGCTTGACATAATACAAAAGCAAGCTCTATTATGGAAACAATAACTCGCTTTTTCCGGGATACAAAACAGAGCTTTTTTTGTTTGGGCCGCGAGGTACCGGTAAATCTATAGACTTTCAGATAATTAATTTCACAAGGCCAGAAGGAGGAAGGCGTATTAGTTATACGTCAACGACTGATAACACAGTGAAATTATTTATCTGAAAGTCTATACATGGGAAGATAATTTAGGAGGAGATAGTGAGCGAGATAAGAATGACAGGAGAAATAAGAACAGATTACGATTGTGAAATAACAGGCCTTCCGGCGGAAAGATGGGGTGAAGCTGTATTCAAGGCTGGAGACGAAGAAATAGTCCTGGAAGTCAGTGTGGAGAAAAACATTATAGTATCAATAATGGCTGGAGATGATGCAGTGTGGAAGGGGACACTGGAGGGATTAAAGGAATTTCTTAAAAGATAGGTCAAACCCCAATAGTATATTGTAACAGTTCACGGTTAACAGTTTACAGTTAACGGTTAAAATGCTTCAGTCGTTGCATACATTAAAAAAATAGTGAACTGTAAACCGTCAACAACCGCAAACTGTTACGTTAAATTAGAGCATTACTCAACAGGATAACCGGCCTTTTCCCAGGGAACCCAGCCGCCTTCAATATTTGTAACGTTTTTATATCCCATGCGTACCAAAGTATGAGCGGCAAGTGATCCACGCCCTCCCGCCTTGCAGTAAACGACGATTTGGGCATTTTTATCAGGGACTTGATTGTTAATCTTAAATTCCAGCAAGCCCCTCTCAATATGAACGGCCCCCGGTATATGACCCATTTTAAATTCTTTTGCTGTCCTTACATCAAGAAAGATATACCCTCCTTCATCGAGCAACTCCTTTGCAACCGAAACAGGAACGTTGGTTACATGTTCGTTTGCTTCAGCGACCAGATCTTTGGTGGTCATCACTTTGGGGGTAGTTGTACAACCACCTATAATAAGGCTGACTCCTAATAATAAAGCAATAATAAGCGTCGAATATTTTTTCATAAAATCCTCCTCTGATATTTGTTGAGTAGTCGAGTGGGAAATTGGTTGAGTGATTGACAGCCCGACTTTTTACATGTTTTTGTGCCTTACTGAACTGTTGTTTCTTTCTATTTATCTATTTTTTTCGGTATCATTTCCGGCGATACGATAACGTCTTTGTTTGCATTTTTATAAGCCGGTTCTACGTCCTTTTCAAGCAGGAAAAGATTGGTATTCCCGTGACATGAATTGCATGTTGTATTCTGTGGGGTCTTTCTCCTGATGTTATGAGGAGTTGCAGGTTTCCATGTGGGAAGTTTGTCAAAATTGGAAAGGCCCTTATCAACATAATAATCAAAAGTTCCCTGATCTACAGGAATATGGCGCACGACAACAAACTTTTCGGGTCTTTTTTTGCTTTTGAGAGAATTAAAACCTATCTTAAAATCAATGGTTGAGCGTTTTGTTTTAAAATATTCAATGCCCTGTTTGTCTTTTCCTACATGACAGCCATAACAATTTTTGTACTTTACTGAATGACAGACTTGGCAACTGGCTCTGTTTTTGTGTAATATGTGTTGCTCTGCGTTTTTTGACTTTGAATTATAAATATTTGCATGGCAGTTCAAACACTTAGGACCGTTTTCAACCTCATACCGGTTTGCATAGTCCTTGCCGTCTCCATGCATTTCATCTGCCTTGTGGCATTTACTGCATTTAAAGTATTTTTCTTTGTGTATATCGAGAGGCATTCCTTTATTTTCACCATAGTATTCATTTTTTATACGGCTTCCGTGACAGGCTGTACAGACCAAGTTCTCAGGAGGTCTTTTCTGAAAAATATGGCCGTCCAACAGCCCTCCTCCAACAGATTCGGGGCGGCTGATGTGGCACTGACCGCAACTGCTGTGGCAGGAATTACAATGAGATTTTCTTGCATCATCGACTTTTGAATGCACAATTTTGTCAATGCTTGACCGTTTATCAATAATTTTTTTGTAAGGCCCCAGATTAAAATGGAGACTGCTTTTGTAATGCCTGGCAATATCATCGTGGCATGATCCGCACGTGTTTGAAGGATCAGGAAATGAAGGATCTTTTATTACACCTTTGTGCGCTGTTTTCCAGTCGGGATCATCGGGATTACCTCCATGACATTCATGACATCCAATTTCACCATGATATTCGTCTTCTGTAAAAGAGGAGTCAACAAACACCTTCTCATGCGGAGCCAACGGCTCCACAAAGCCTCCTCAGCCTTCACCTGAGGTTTCAGAAGAAATTGCAGGTTTGGACGGACCGGTTTCAGCTATTTCCCGTGTAATTTTTATAAGATTTCTAGCGCTGGTATGGCATTTAAAACATTGGTTTTCATTTTCAGCGCACTGGACATCGCAGTTTGCATTACACAAGAATAAAAAGACTAAAAACAGAGAAATAATAATTGTTATCTTTGCGAGTTTCATTTTATATTAATTATCCAAGTTAAGCGATTATTGTAAAAGTTCACCACGGAACGACACGGAGTTTCACTGAAAATTGCAAATAATGAGTAAGTTACTGGGGTTGCAAACTATTACCGATTAATTGAGTATATATAATTGCAACAGATATTAGTCAACCATTAAGAACATATGCTCATAAACTTTTTTAAGGAACGTGGACGAAATTATTTCCCCAAGTAGGCGCATAGATTTGGGTCAAATTTGTTCGATCTCAAATCACAAAAGTTGATGGAATAGCTTAACTATTTTGATATTTTTGGGATTTGAGATCGGGCAAAGGTGGCCTGAATCTGTGATGCATAGTTGGGGAAGTTATTTCGTCCACGTTCCTAATATAGCCGCTATATCTCTGCCAAATTCTTTTTTTTGCCATTTTTTCATTTCTTTAATCTTTAAAAGATCTATTAAATACGTTGGGTTTTGAATTGCAATTGAGTTTATAATTGATTTATTGCAGACTATTGATGGATCTAATCCTAATTCTTTAGCTTTCGAATCTCTCCAGCGTTTAATCGCCTTTGCCCTTAATGGAACTTCAGGCGGTAAAATCGGCGCTTTCTTCCTGTGCGGATAAACAGGCTGGTCTGCTGCAGGCAGCATCAAGGAATTGTTTACAGCCCTGACTATGGTATCGCCATACATTTCAATCTGTTTTTGGCTTAATGCTTTTGTTTTTTCTAATTGCTTCAAGTTTGCAGGCTTTTCCTTAACAATTTTCATTAGGGAATTATTATCAACTATCTTGAACAAAGGCTTGTCTTTTTTTTCTGCCACGCTTCTTCTGAATTGAAGAAGCGCTTCAAGGACAGCAAGAAATTTAGGGGTTAGCTTTCCAGCTCCATTGAATTTGATAAATAATGGTTCGTTACTCAGTAAAGCTGGTCTTACTTTGCTTAAAATTTCACATTCTTCGTGAACCCATGAACTACGGCCATTTTTTTTGAGCTCTTTATCCAGAATATCTGCAAGTTTAATAATATACATTGTATCTTTTACAGCATATTCTATCATATCTTCCGGCAGAGGTCTTTCGGACCAGTCTTTTTTCCTGTATTTTTTATTAAGACTGATGTTGAATCTTTTTTTAAGTACAGCATCCAGACTCGTTTCCCTGATTCCTAAAAACATACAGGCAATCTGGGTATCAAAAAGATTTTTTATCTTTATATTGAAGTCCCTGTAAAGACTGCGTACATCGAAGTCGGCTCCGTGAAAAATTTTTTTAATATCGTTATTTGCGAAAAGGCTTTTAAGCGAAGAGAGATCTTGGATCTGTAAAGGATCAATTACAATATATTTTTTTCCCGCAGCAAGCTGGATCAGACAGACTTTTTCTTTAAAATGATACATTGAGTCCGCTTCTATGTCAACGGCAATGAACCTTTCCTTTTTAAAATCACTTGTAATTTTTTCAAGATCTGCTTTAGTGTTTATTAGCGTATACTTAGTTTTCATAAATAAAGTTTCTTTTTTTCTTGACCGGAAAGACCATTTCGCCTAATTTTTTGTGGTAGTCTTTATATAGGTTTGGTTTGATTCGGGGTCAACAATTTATTCAGTTTCTGGTGAGAATATAATGATAAACATAGCTCTTCCCGATGGAAGTATAAAGAGTTTTGAGAATGCGCCAACCGGCCTGGATGTCGCCAGGAGTATTTCAGAAGGTTTGGCGAGGAATTCAATTGCTGTTGAAGTTGATGGAAGACTGCTTGATCTGAGTGAAAAAATTATTCATGATTGCCATCTGCGCATTATTACAAACAAAGGCAGGGAATCTCTGGAAATACTTCGCCACAGCGCTGCGCATGTTATGGCGCAGGCAGTTTTGCATCTTTATAAGGATGCCAGGCTGACTGTAGGCCCTGTTGTAGAGGATGGCTTTTACTATGATATTGATATGGAGCCGATTTCAAAAGACGATTTTCCTAAAATTGAGGAAGAAATAAAACGAATAATAAAGGCAAAAATTCCTTTTAAACGCAAGATGGTTTCAAAATCCGAAGCACTTCAATTTTACAAAAACGAGCCATACAAACTCGAAATGATTTCAGAGCTTGAAGATGGAACAATATCTTTCTACGAACAGGGAGATTTTACTGATTTATGCCGCGGCCCGCATCTTCCTCATACAGGATTTATAAAAGCAATAAAATTAATGAAGGTTTCGGGCGCTTACTGGCGTGCTGATCAGACAAAAGCCCAGTTGCAGAGAATTTATGGTACAGCCTTTTTTGACAAGAAAGAGCTTAAAGCCCATCTAAATTTCCTTGAAGAGGCAAAAAAAAGAAATCACAGAAAAATTGGTGCGGCACTTGATCTTTTCAGCTTTCACGAAGAAGCGCCCGGGATGCCTTTTTTCCATCCAAAGGGAATGAATGTCTGGAATGCGCTCTTAGATTACTGGAGGGAGGAACACAGAAAAGCAGGGTATGTTGAAACAAAAACACCGATTATGCTTAATCGTTCTCTATGGGAAAAGAGCGGGCACTGGGATAATTATCGGGAGAATATGTATACATCTGTTATTGATGATATAGAGTATGCAATAAAGCCGATGAACTGTCCCGGCGGGATGCTTTTGTATGGCATGAGACCTCACTCATACAAGGATTTGCCTGTTCGTGCTGCTGAAATCGGATTTGTCCACCGTCATGAGTTGAGCGGAGTGCTGAACGGCCTTTTCAGGGTCAGAGCTTTCCATCAGGATGATGCTCATATTTTTATGACCGAAGAACAGATAGAAGATGAAATAGTTGAAGTTTTGCGGCTGGTTAAAAGGATTTATTCAACCTTTGGTCTTGGTTTTCATCTTGAGCTTTCCACAAAACCTGAAAAGTCAATAGGAACGGATGAGCAATGGAAATTAACTACAGATGGTTTAAAAGCCGCGCTTGATTTCTACGGCATGGACTATAAAATAAACGAGGGCGATGGAGCATTTTACGGCCCCAAGATAGATATGCACATAAAAGATGCGCTCGGCCGCACATGGCAATGCGGAACCGTGCAGCTTGATATGTCTCTGCCTGAAAGATTTGATCTTTCTTATATAGGAAAGGATAATGAAAAACACCGACCCATTATGATTCACAGGGTAATTTACGGCTCTATTGAAAGGTTTTTCGGGATACTTGTTGAACACTTTGCAGGAAAGTTTCCATTATGGTTGTCTCCGATACAGGTCGCTATTCTGGCAATTAATGATGAGCTTGTTTCTTACGCAAATTCTGTAAAAACAGAATTTGAAGAGCAGGGATTGCGGACAGAAATTGACAGTAGAACTGAAAGTCTTAACAAAAAAATTCGTGATGCCCAATTGAACAAAATTCCTCTTATCCTTACAATTGGCGGAAAAGAAAGAGAATCCAACACTCTTTCAGTAAGAACTCTGGACGGCAAAGTCAGATTTGGAGTCACGCGTGAAGATTTTTTAAATAAAGTTCTTGCGAATATAAGGTGTAGGGATCTGAAAATGGATATTTTTGAGAAGTAGAAAATTAAGGATTTATGACAAAAGATAACGCTGGCGTTACTACCCACAGGATAAAATGGTGTGATCTGAAGTGCGACCACGCAGATTTTGCAAAGCTGGAGGCAATGGATGGCAGTTGCCGCACTTTTCAATCTTTATGGTGCATCAAGCTGAAAAAACATGTTACAAAAAATTCACCGTGTGAAGTATTATTCGGAAAGAGAAGACCGACTACCGGGTGGTAATATGAAGTTGTCAGGCAGTAAAAAATTTATATATTACTGGTTTCCTGTTCTGGTTTACTGTTTTTTGATCTTTATTCAGTCTTCTTATAATTCCCCTGAAAAGATTCCAAACCTGCCTTATATTGACAAAGTCATTCATTTTTTTGCCTATGCCATCCTTGGAGCTCTTTTTTTCATGGCATTCAGAACCCAACGATTCAAAGAAAATATAAATATGGTGATGGTGCTCAGCATATTGTCATCATCTCTTTATGGACTGAGTGATGAAGTTCACCAATATTTTGTGCCATCCAGAAATGCTGATATAATGGATTTTTTTGCTGATGTGATGGGAAGTATTTGCGGAGTATGTGTATTTAAATTCATTTATTCTTTTAAGAGGGGGATACAAACATGACCGACCATTCTCAAAAAAATGAACCCGAAAAAAAAAGATCTGAACTTTTTGAAGAAGATAATGGAAATGTTTCATCTATACGATTAATGAGTCTTATTGCTTTGATAGCAGCAATAATTTTTGGTTTTTTAACAATTCTTCTTGAAGATGCTAATGCAACCAATGGGATTTATATTACATTTGGATTTTTGCTTTCAGCTTTTGCACCAAAAGCTTTACAAAAATTCGCGGAAACAAAGGTGAAATAATACTTGGTGGTCCCTACAAAGCAATGCAGGCTATAAAATACCGTTTCTGTATGACTTTTGCAATCCCATGATTTTTTGTTATGTGCTAAGGAACGTTGACGAATTAACTTCCCCAACTATGCATCACAGCTTCAGGCCGCCTTTGTCCGATCTAAATCTTTGCGCCTACTTGGGGAAGTTAATTCGTCAACGTTCCTAAAGGGAAACAGGAGGTAATATTATGAAAATAAAAGTAATCTGTATTATGTTATCATTATTGTTTCTTCCAGCCTGCAATCAAAAGACAGATATGAAAGATAGAGAATCTTTTGTTGTAGAGCTGTCGCGACCTTTCACATTTGTCGAATCATGTAATACGCAAGACCCGCTCCTTCAGGAAATATTGAGAAAAGATATGAAGGGCAAAAAAAACCCTTTAGAACTTATTCATCACTACGCAGAGATTTTGAACAAGGGTAAATCTCATGGAAAAACAGGAAAAAAACTGGATACGCTTTTCCTTTGTGGAAGACCTCCCGTGGATATGGACGGCTATTACCATGGTATTACCATCAGTCTCAAAACAGGGCTCGATATTTACACGGTGGTTGAAGATGCCCGTCGAAAACTTGGGATCGGAGAAGAGCTTGATATCCTTCAGACCCTTTACGGAAGAGTGTTTTCCAAGACATCTCCCTGGGCGGGCAAAAACTTCAAAAAAATTGATCGGAAGAGATTGGACGAATTGACAGGCAGTTTTAAAAACAGCAAAGAAACGACCTATCTTGGAATAAATTCCTTCAGAAAGGAAAACAAAAATATTGTAAATAAACTTTCGAACTATCTCCTTTCCGCTGTCATAGACATGGATAGTCTTCCAAAGCCCGAAAGAAAACAGCGGTCATGGATACACGCAAAAGGCGGACTTTTTATTGCTCAGAAAGCTTTTTCGGTAGACCCTGAACATCCGGAAAAGGAAGTCATTGCCTTGAACTATCGATGGGAGAGTCTGTCGAACCGCCTTCCCAACAGGCTTCTTGTAGACGAGATAGTAGAAATATCAAAAGGCCTTTACCTGGGCAAGCTTTACTACGCCACTGCCCCAAAATACCTTTTTGAAAAATACAGTCCGGAAGTGCAAGCGAAAGATTATAAGTACAGAAATTTCGGGTATTTTGTCCTTATGGACGACACGTGGCTTCATGAAAAGAACAAACTTTTTCCTGAGCTAACATATACGATAGCTGATGATCTGCATGAAAAATTTACCACGTTTACCTTCATAGAAAGTCCGGAGGGCAAAGCCGTTCAAGAAGCACTGGGAGGTCGGCCAACTATTCTGCACTATCTCCAGGATATTTATGAGGGCATCCAAAAAGGAGATTTCTTCAAAGACAAATATTTTGATGAGCTGCATAAAATCTTCATGTGTGGTGAACGGCCCGACGGCATTAACGGCTTTTTGCACGGAGGCGTTGTGTCTTTCAAAAATGCCGGCTTTTTGACGAAATTTGACCGGAGTGTCCTGAACGATCTATATCCGGCGATCAGGCCATTCTCACCCTGGTCAGGCAAGACCTTCACCAGCACCACGGTGGATGATATAAAGACCTACATCGGAGATAATGCACGGTACTATGAAGGGATAGAACCCATCATACTCGGCGCAAATACGTATAGAAAGGATATTGACCTCTCTCTTCCTGCTACCGCTTTTATCGAGCATTTGGATAAGATAGGAATGGTCGTGGAGTATCCGGATGAAGAGGAGAAGAGGAAGGAAATTTATGTAAAGAGTTTTTACTTTATCGCCGCAAACGGCAAGTCATTTAACCCGGAAAACAGGGAAAAAGAGCTCCTCCAGTTCAATTATCGCTGGCCTGAATTTCATACTATGCCCCCTGATCATCTCTGTTTCGACGAAATAGTAAGAATAGCCGATGGATTGTATCTTGGTCAGTTGGTCTATTCCACCAGGCCGGAAATTCCATATGACCCGGGAACAGACGATGCTTTATACAAATATGAAAACTTCGGCTACTTTATGTTGATGGATGATGACTGGCACGCTGTAAAAGATTTCATTCTCTTTGATACTGACAAGTAACTCCTTGATAAGTCAAGGAAAAAATATAAAATGTTGCAAAGGAGGGAAAACAAATGCAGATAGACTTTCATCATGGCGTAACATACACTGTCGCACGCTTAGCCGGTTTTGCTCATCGAGATGCTGAAACCATCGCCTACTGTTCACAATATGTGGATGATGCTACCAACTCCGGCGCAATTCAATTTGACAACGATGCTATGTATTCTCGTATCAGCTCCGCGCATAAAATGTTAGACTATAGAAATTTTCATAAACTGGCCAATCATTTCGTATGGATACCATTCCACTTTTTGCCCGGCAATGGTGGCGTAAAGTCCGGCGAGA
Source organism: Desulfobacteraceae bacterium (assembly GCA_014237365.1). Classification (GTDB taxonomy): domain Bacteria; phylum Desulfobacterota; class Desulfobacteria; order Desulfobacterales; family ETH-SRB1; genus B13-G4. The sequence goes on from JABZFQ010000326.1 coordinate 13,514, forward strand.
ACCCAGAAGGGAGCTTTGTCGAAAAAATCATCTGCCGACCCAATAGCTATATAGCACAAAATATGGTGCGATTATGTATTGAGGATAGGGACGCCCTTTATGGACTTCACCGGCTTGGTGTTACCATGCATGTGTATGCTGATACATGGGCACACCAAGGGTTTGTCGGTATTATTCATAATGTTAACAACATACGGTCGCTTGATGACAACGACCAGCCTGATGCCGGTTTTTGGGGAAAGCTCAAAGATTTTTTTGGTGACGCATTTGATGAAGCAGCCGGAAAGTTTGTCGGCGACGCATTGCCTCTGGGACATGGCGCTGCGTTGAGCTATCCTGACAGACCTTATTTAAAATGGAACTACGAGGACTGTCATGGAAATATCGTAAGGCGAGATAATACCAAAGACTTTTCAGAAGCGGCAAATGAAATGTGCAAAGCCATGCAGCGTTATCGTGTGGGTGATCCCGAGGCCAACGTTCCTGGTTTGCCGGTAAATGACAGGGACAAGATTGCGGACATGCTTAGCTCCATTACAGATGAAGGCGGACACGATCGTCACCGCAAATGGCTTCGCGCTATCCATAATGGTTACTTCAGTTTTCCTTCTGTCAAATTAGAGTATCAGGCTAAGGGGACTGGGTCATGGAAACATCAGACCTTAGGGACACGAAAGATCAAAGACAAAAAAAGCGACATTTTCCCCTATGACCCTTCGTTTTTGAGCAGTGACTGGAAACTGTTCCATGATGCATTACAGGCGCACCGTCTGATCGTGATTCGTGACATACTGCCATTGTATGGAATCTGTGCTGCCTGAGCCCTTAATACAGACATAGTTAAATGGGTTTTATGGCTACCAACGTAAGGCGGGCTGAGCAAATACGCTGTCAGTCGGGCGGCCCATAGAGGCCAAGAACTGATCGTCGATCAATTTTTGGCCCTGAAAAAATAGAAACGCGTAATTTCAACCCGGTCCACCTTTTGTGTATTTTAACGAGCGGGTTCTGTTTATGTAAGGAACGTGGACGAAACAACTTCCACAACTATGCATCACAGCTTCATGCCGCCTTTGTTTGATCTCAAATCCCAAAAATATTGAAATAGCTCGCTATTCCATCAACTTTTGTGATCTGAGATCAAACAAATTCGACCCAAATCTGTGCGCCTACTTGGGGAAGTTA
>JABZFQ010000325.1 GCA_014237365.1 Desulfobacteraceae bacterium
AGATCACAAAAGTTGATGGAATAGCGAGCTATTTCAATATTTTTGTGATTTGAGATCGGGCAAAGGTGGCCTGAATCTGTGATGCATAGTTGGGGAAGTTATTTCGTCCACGTTCCTTATAAGTTTTAAACATCAAATATTATCTTTGACTCCCAACCAAGCGGTCCGCTTTCAACCTGAATTTGGTGATATGTTACTGCCTTTATCTCATTTTTAATTTTGTGCCGATCAGAATCATAAGTGTCGAAGTTAATTCGTGCTGCAAGTTCATACTCTGTTAAATAAGAGATGTTTGCTGTTTTAACAAGCATTTCTTTGCATGTCCAAAAATATAAGAGTTCTCTCAGCCAGTTTACCATAGTATCAGGCCAGTCATCCCCGGTTATACGGACTTTATGTTCATTTAAGCCTTTTAAGGCATTGATATCTGTAATAAGATCAAACAATGCAAATGAGGCGTTAGCAAAAAGATCTTTTGCGTCAGCTCCAAAAACGTGAATGCCGAAATCGGCTGTATGGTCTATTGTCTCGTATTTCATTTAGGGTTTTAAAATAAATAAGGAACGTGGACGAAACAACTTCCACAACTATGCATCACAGCTTCAGGCCGCCTTTGTTCGATCTCCAATCCCAAAAATATTGAAATAGGGGCTACCAACGCAAGGCGGGACACCTTGTAAATTCAACAAGTTAGATATAGCCAAAATTTGAGAAATCAAAGACGTTATTATCCAACTATTTTGCCTCGCTACGACAATCTTGCACGATAACTTTTGTGATCTGAGATCAAACAAATTCGACCCAAATCTGTGCGCCTACTTGGGGAAGTTATTTCGTCCACGTTCCTAACTTGGATTGCGGGGCAACCCCTTTTGTTAGGTATCAAAGTGATTCCAAATATCGTTCGGATATTTGGCATCCTTCATTTACCAGTTTACACTTTTTTTGAAAAAGTGTGTATTATCGAATTGAATGCCGATATCGAAACTGGAAACTGGAAATTTGAAATTAGGGAATGCATCTACATCTTTGTATTTTTCCAATTTCCAATTTCTATTTTCAAGTTTCACTGCCAAAACACAAGATCAACAAAGTGTAAACTACTTTTGACTTGTCGTGAAGGATGCCGGATATTTCTCTAAAAAATGGAAATCCCTATGCTGTTGAATTAAAATAAGATATTGATTATAAATGGTAAATATTCGGCTAACCCCTTCTTCTTTAATTTCAATAAGTTATGTGGGGTTTTTGACACTGAATATATGGGCTAAATCTCAAAACAAATAATATATATTTTAATATAATAATTATTTCAATTGGTTAAAAAATAAATCTTTTGGAAAATGTAAATATAATCACGCAATAATGTTCGATATGCGCATACTTTCCTCTTGTAACTTATTGAAATAACACCAAAAGTGGTTGGCCGAATATTTACTATAAATGGAAAGATATGTAAAAATGTCTCATGATACAATTATGCCTCTAGTTTAAAAATGAGACAGAATTCATGATTATAGACTTTCAGATAAATAATAAAAGTATCCCAAATGACTTAATGTCTTGTAATTGTTTAAATTAACACGCAGAAGGCGTACCACGTTCCTAACTAATACGCCTTCCTCCTTCTGGCCTTGTGAAATTAATTATCTGAAAGTCTATAGTTTCTCATTGTTTTACCTAACCGGCTATCTGCTTGACTCAAATTGCCACAATATGTAGTATTCCGTTCCTAAGGAGAGCGCTTTGGGCGTATCCATGAGTTGGGGGAGCATCGTTTTGTCCCGTTAGGGACATTCGAAAATAGCCCGACAATTTATTGTCGGGATGAGTTTTTGTTGGCATAACCTGCAAATTCCATATATTCACAAATTTCTTATTATAGGAGACTTGTAAAATGAAAATACATTGGGTGGTATTAATTGTTTTGTGTCTGGTCTGTTCATGTTCAACCTGTGAAATACGTGAACACTATACAGGTTCAACTGAGCAAAGGCTCATATCATTAAGTATTAACAAGCTTATGACCATGCTGCCGGAAAAAGATTTTTCTATCCTGAGAGGAGAAAAAGTACTTTTGAGATGTTATTTTCTTGAATTGACTGCGCTCTTTGAATACGCACAAAAACGTCTGAAAATGGAACTGATGGATAATTACCAGTGCCAAATGGTAGAATCTTCAGATGATGCCAACTTGATTTTGCATGTATTTTTTACATCCCTTGGAACGGATATTGATAAATTTGGTATTACTACCCCTGACTTGGTGCTTCCTGTTATGGGGGGCATATCCAGTATGGATCTGATAGCCCTTTCAATGTTCCACGGAATAACGGAATTGTATTATTATGTTCTTGATAGTGACCATCAGGTTTTAGTTAAGGGTAAACGGATTAAATCAGTTACACGAAATGACAGCTTATCGTTGCCTTTTATTACTATTCCGATTAATACTGTAAACTAATAAAGGTAACCGTTCACGGTTGACAGTTAGGAACGTGGACGAAATAACTTCCCCAACTATGCATCACAGCTTCAGGCCACCTTTGCCCGATCTCAAATCACAAAAATATTGAAATAGCTCGCTATTCCATCAACTTTTGTGATCTTGTCGCTCAGCAGCATAGAGGGTTTTTTTATGAAAATAAAAATATTGCGTATCCTGGTTTTGTTTACATTTGTCTTTTCCGCTATTCAGTTGCAAGCTTCTAACTGCTTTGGGGAGAAACTTTCGGTAATTGCCAGCATTTTCCCGGTTGCAGACATGGTAAAGCAGGTTGGAGGCATGTATGTTGATGTGACTACCGTTATTCCTCCTGGCGCAAGTCCTCACACATATGAACCAAAACCAAGTCTGTTAAAAAAGATTTCCAAAGCACGTATTTTTTTTATGATTGGAGCCGGCCTTGAATTATGGGCAGGAAAATTTGTCAGATTGTCAAAAAATCAGCTATATACTGTGAAATTAACCGAAGGGATTTCTTTGATAAAGTTATCAAAACATCATCATGATGACTTTGACCACCACCATCATGTTGACGAAGATATTTCAGAGACAGGGTCGGGTTTTGCCAATCCTCATATATGGCTTGATCCTAACGTAGCGAAATTGATGGTTAATAAAATTATTTCAGTCCTTTGTAAGATTGATAACAAACATATGAAATACTATGAAAAGCGGGGATTAGCGTATTTAGATAAATTGGATGAACTCCATTGCCTGATAAGTTCGACGGTTGAAAAATTCAAAATTAGAAAATATGTTTGCTTTCACCCTGCATGGGATTACTTTGCAAAACGATATAAACTTGAATCTGTTGGTGTGATTGAAGCGGCTCCCGGAAGAAGCCCTACGCCGAGAAGTATAAAGAAAATCGTTTCTCTTATAATAAAGCATGATATTCGGGCTGTGTTTGCTGAACCCCAGTTGAATCCAAAGATTGCAGAAGTAATTGCCAGGGAAGCGGATGTTAAAGTGCTTTTTCTTGATCCAATGGGCGGCCCGGATATAAAAGGCCGCAACAGTTATTTTGAGCTTATGAAATATAACCTTAAGGTTTTCCAAGAGGCAATGCTTTGAAAGAGCATAAAACAGATATTGGAAATAAAAAGGCCGTTTATGCGGAACTTCAAAATGTCTGGGTCAGTTATTACAATAAATGGGTGCTGAAGTCTATATGCTTGAAGTGCTATCAAGGTGAGATTCTTGGCATAGTAGGTCCCAATGGTAGTGGAAAATCAACCCTGCTTAAAGTTATTTTGGGACTTGTTCGTCCTCAAAAAGGTGTGGCGCAATTGTTTGGACATATGCCTGACAAGCACAACAGGCTTGAAGTTGGATATCTGCCCCAGATTTCCAAGGCTGACAGATCTTTTCCTGTTACGGCTTTGGATGTAGTCCTGATGGGCTTATATAACAGGATTGGGTTTTTCAAACGACCAGGAAGCAAAAGCAGGGAAGTTGCAATGGAGATGCTGCGCGAGATAAATATGGCTGACCATGCAGAAAAGCCTTTTGGAATGTTGTCCGGAGGCCAACAGCAGAGAGTTCATATTGCCCGTGCATTGGCATCAAAGCCCAAGCTTTTGGTACTGGACGAGCCTTCAACAGGAGTTGACAGTGTTGCTCAGGAAGATTTTTATGAATTGCTGGCCAAATTTAGAGATGAAATGAATATATCGGTAATAATGGTTTCACATGATATAGGAGTTATTACTGCCCATGCGGATCGCATAGCATGTTTGAATTTAGAGATTCACTATCATGGTGAACCGGATTCCTGTTTTGAACCTGAAATAATGCAAAAGGTTTATGGAAAAAACCTGAATGTTATGGTTCACGATTCCAGATGTGCAACATGTTTTAAGAAACATGAACATAATGATTGAAATTTTTAACCTTGAATTTATGCGAAATGCATTTATGGCCGGTATAATGTTGAGCCCGGTTCTTGCTGTAGTGTCATTTTTTGTTGTGCTCCGCCGTTTATCCTTTGTGGGGGTTGGTGTGGCGCATTCAGCATTCGGTGGCATTGCATTAGGATTTTTTCTCGGTATTTCCCCTATACTTACAGCTATTGTATTTGCAATAGCTGTCTCCAATGCAATCGGCTACATAGGCAGGCATGGAAAATTAAGCGCTGACACTGCTATAGGAATCTTTTTTGCTTTTGCCATGGCGCTTGGAGTTGTTTTTATTGGCATGTCAGATCAATACAATGTAGATCTTTTCGGATATCTTTTTGGTAACATACTCGCAATTACCAGTAAGGATTTAATAATTATTGCATTATTGGGAGGGTTTGTCCTCATATCCATTTTTTTGCTTTTCAAGGAATTGCTGTTTGTTTCATTTGACAGAGAGGTTGCGCTCGTTAGCGGAATGCCGGTAGCTTTTCTTGATCATTTCTTTCTTACAATACTTGCGATGTCAGTTGTAATCAGCATGAAAATTATAGGAATAATTCTTGTCTCAGCTCTTCTTGTAATACCAGGAGCAGCAGCTTCACAAATAACTGATCGCTATATTCCAATGATTGCAATTGCCATAGGAGTTGCATTGATATCCACGGTAGGAGGCCTGTTAATTTCATATTATGCAGATCTTGCATCAGGTGCAACCATTGTAATATTATCGTCCGTTATTTTTTTTATATTATTTATAGTCGGCCGGTTTAGGGCATAGGAATTAGGAACGTGGACGAATTAACTTCCCCAAGTAGGCGCACAGATTTGGGTCGAATTTGTTTGATCTCAGATCACAAAAGTTGATGGAATAGCTTACCTATTTCAATATTTTTGGGGTTTGAGATCGGACAAAGGCGGCCTGAAGCTGTGATGCATAGTTGGGGAAGTTATTTCGTCCACGTTCCTTAACGGTAGTCCCTACAAAGCAATGCAGGTTTAGAAATACCGTTCTATCTTGCTTTGTAAACACCTGATTTTTCGTCATGTGCTGCCAGAGCTATGATATATAACTTGTCGAAATTATTGATCTGCACTGTTTTGTAGGGATCACCGGCATTTTGATTTGTTTTTTAAATACCACAACATTTAGACTTATGCGGAAAATTAAAGGCGTATATATTGTCGGCGGTTCAATAAGGGATATAATTCTTGGAAGATCTCCTTTTGATTATGACATCGCTGTTTTTGGAAATCCAGAAAAATTTGCAAAAAAAATAGCTGTAAAAAAATCAGATCGCATTATTGAGTTAGGTAAGAAGGATCACAAAATAATCAGGGTAATTTCCGATAATAAAATCTTTGATATATCTTCGGCCAATGGGCAGACTATTGAAGATGATCTTCTCAAAAGAGATTTTACGATCAACGCCATGGCCTATTCTTTGTCATCGGGGGAAATTATTGATTGTACCGGCGGTATGAAGGACATTGCAGACAAAAAGATTCGCATGGTTTCAGATACAATTTTTGAGAAAGACCCGGTCCGTCTTATCAGGGCATACAGGATAGGAGCATCACTAAATTTTGAAATTGATACAAATACGGTCTCCGCAATAAGAAAAAATGCAAAGCTTATAAAAAATTCTGCCGGCGAACGCATCAGGTCGGAATTTTTGAGGATACTGCAAACGCCTGAATCACATCATTTTATTTCGCAAATGGCTGATACCGGCCTTTTATTTGCCATTTTCCCTGAACTTGGCAAATTAAAAGGATGCATTCAGAACAGATTCCATCAATATGATGTTTTTGAGCACACAATAAAGGCATTTTATCATCTTGAAAATATTCTTAATAACAAAAACACCCACAGTATAGATGAAAATACAGCATCTCTGCTTAAATTTGCCATTCTGTTTCATGATACAGGCAAACCTCTGGTAAAAAAAACTGATAAAGAGGGCAATGTTCATTTCTACGGACATAGCAAAAAAGGCGCTGAAATAACTAAAGAAATAAACATAAGGCTAAAATTATCAACAAAAGAAAAACATTTCATTGATTTCATTATCCGCAATCATGTCGACCCATTGCACCTTTTTATTGCAAAAAGCAAAGGCACATTGACCAATAAAGGAATAACCCGCTTTTTTATAAAATGCGGGGACAATACACCGTGTCTTTTACTTCACAGCATTGCAGATATGAAGGGGAAGGGGGATAAAGTCAAAGAGGAATTCATAGAATTTGCGAAAATTATGATCCTCAAATATTTTTCAGAGTTTATGCCAAGAAAAAAAATGCCTGCTCTTATAACAGGCAGTGATTTAATCAATGAATTCGGCTTGTTTCCTTCTCCATTATTCAAAAAAATTATATCCAAAGTTGAAGAATCTATGCTTTCAAATCAGATAAACACCAAACAGGAAGCATTGTCGATGGTAAACAAAATATTAAATTCTGATTAGGAACGTGGACGAAATAACTTCCCCAACTATGCATCACAGCTTCAGGCCGCCTTTGTCCGGTCTCAAATCACAAAAATATTGAAATAGCACGCTATTCCTTCAACTTTTGTGATCTGAGATCGCACAAATTCGACCCAAATCTGTGCGCCTACTTGCGGAAGTTAATTCGTCCACGCTCCTTAAAAAGTTAAATCTTCATTCTCTTGACATTATACACCTATTTTTATAATAAAGGTAAAAGTTCACCACGGATTTTCACGGAATTACACTGAATTATCGTAACTGTTCAGGTTGTTAGGCCTACGGTTGGTTGCCTCGTTCAATTTTTATCGCTCTCTAACCTTGAACCCTTGAACTGGAACTGTGAACCTAAGTAGTTACATTTACTAATTGTTTTCAATTTTCAGTGAAACTCCGTGTCGTTCCGTGGTGAATTTTTACTAATAAGGAACGTGGACGAAACAACTTCCACAACTATGCATCACAGATTCAGGCCGACTTTGTTCGATCTCAAATTGTTTTTAACATCCGTAAATTATAACAAAACATTACTACAGCGAAAGGAGAATTTTATGAACATTTTGTTTTTTGGTCCAAACGGCAGCGGAAAAGGAACTCAGGGAGCCATTGTAAAAGATAAATACAATGCTGCTCACATTGAATCAGGTGCTATTTTCCGTGACAATATCAAGGGCGGCACAGAACTTGGCAAACAGGCCAAGGAATATATCGACAAAGGCGAATTAGTACCGGACGAAATTACAATACCAATGATACTCGACCGCCTGAAGCAAGATGATTGCAAAGGCGGCTGGCTACTCGACGGCTTTCCAAGAAACAAGAACCAGGCAATAAAGCTTGATGAAGCTCTTAAAACAGAAAATATGAGCCTTGAGATTGTTGTGGAAATACTACTTGACCGCCAGATTGCCAAAAACAGAATTATGGGGCGCAGGCTCTGCGTAAATGATAACAACCATCCCAACAATATCTTTATTGACGCAATTAAACCTGATGGAGACAAATGCCGGGTATGCGGCGGCGAATTAACCAAAAGAGCCGACGATCAGGATGAGAAAGCCATCGACAAACGCCACGGCATTTACTATGACACCGACACCGGCACACTTGCAGCAGCCTATTATTTCAAAGACCTTCCAGCACAGGGTGGATCCATTAAATACATTACTCTGGACGGTGCCGCAAATATAAAAGCAGTTACAGCAGAGCTTATTTCAAAACTGTAGAAAAGACTCAATTACAGATATCGTTAAATGGTTAGGATTCGCCCAAAAATAAATTTACATTTTTAGGTGTCGAGGCACTCGCATGACAAGACGCGAGGAGGACGAATAGCCGAGCTATTTAACCGACGAGCAACGCAGTCATGCGGGATGGATCGGCGCATCAAAATGTGAAGTTATTTTTGGGCGAGTCCTTAGGAACAGGGACGAAATAACTTCTCCAAGTAGGCGCATCCTTCACGACAAGTCAAAAGTAGTTTACACTTTGTTGATTTTGTGTTTTGGCAGTGAAATTTGAAAATAGAAATTGGAAATTGGAAAAATACAAAGATGTAGATGCGTTACCTAATTTCCAGTTTCCAGTTTTGATATCGGTATTCAATTCGTTAATACACGCTTTTTCGAAAAAAGTGTAAACTGGTAAATGAAGGATGCCAACAGCTCAATAAAACCCATTTGACTATGTTTGTAATTAAATTACCTGGGCCCTGTATGTAATCGGGTCTTAAATTTAAGACCCGATTACATTTTTTTCTTGCCATGTGATTAAATATTATTTATATTAAGGAACGTGGACGAAACAACTTCCACAACTATGCATCACAGATTCAGGCTGCTTTTGTTCGATCTCAAATCCCAAAAATATTGAAATAGCTAAGCTATTCCATCAACTTTTGTGATCTTAGATCAAACAAATTCGACCCAAATCTGTGCGCCTACTTGGGGAAGTTATTTCGTCCACGTTCCTAACAAATTAGGCTAAAAAACATCGGAGATTTTTTATGCTTAAGCTGAATACTATTTTTTGCGAAGAAATGTATTGAGATCTTGATGCAGGTCGAGTAAAAAATCGTTCAATTTAGGTTAGATATATTCGTCTGATGGAAAGAAGGGGGCGAGGAGTTTGAAGGAAATTCAAGTCAAGGTTTATGACAATGACCTTGAAAAGGCTATGCGCATTTTGAAAAAAAAAATTCAGAATGACGGCCTTTTTAAAAGGCTGAAGCTGAAAAAAAGCTATGAAAAGCCAAGCGAGCACAAACGTCGCAAACAACGCGAAGCTTTAAGAAGACAGAGGATTACAGCTTCTAAAAGATACAGATAAAACAAGGTTAAAATAAGGAACTTGAACCCGGTAGGAATATTAGGAACGTGGACGAAATAACTTCCCCAACTATGCATCACAGCTTCAGATCGCCTTTGTCCGATCTCAAATCCCAAAAATATTGAAATAGGTAAGCTATTCCTTCAATTTTTGTGATCTGAGATCGAACAAATTCGACCCAAATCTGTGCGCCTACTTGTGAAAGTTAATTTGTCCACGTTCCTTAATTTTTGCCGGGTTTTTTGTGACTATGAGCTCAAAGGATCATTATAATAAATGTATTCAGACCATGTACGGCCTGAAAAGGTTTGGGATCAAACTTGGCCTTTCAACCATCAAAACCATGATGCATGGCCTGGGAAATCCTCAGGACAAGTTCTCATGCATTCATGTGGCAGGAACAAACGGAAAAGGATCAATTGCATCTTCCATTGCTTCAATTCTTAAGGAATCAAACTACAGGGTAGGGCTTTATACTTCACCTCATCTTGTTCGTTTTAATGAAAGAATACAAATAAACAACCAGCCTGTTTCAGATAAAAATATTGTTGAAGCATATGAAGCATTAAAAAACATATCCACAGGAAAACGTGAGCCGACCTTCTTTGAATACTCCACTGCAATGGCACTTTATGAATTTGGAAAACAAAAAGTGGACTGGGCTGTTATAGAAACAGGAATGGGAGGAAGGCTTGACGCAACCAACATCATAAAACCCGCCCTGTGCATAATTTCCAACATATCATTTGAACACAGAATGTATCTTGGAAACACCATAAAACAAATTGCAGGTGAAAAAGGTGGTATAATAAAAAGCAACATACCTGTTGTAACAGGTGCTAAACAAAAAAGCGCTGTTTCAATTTTAAAAAATATTGCTAAACAAAAGTCGGCGCCTTTTTTTCGTCTTGGAGATGCATTTAAAGTAAGAAGGAATAAAAACAAAACCTTTAACTACTTTGGAATAGAAAATACATGGCGTGATTTGCGCACAGGCTTGCAGGGAAACTACCAGATAGACAATGCAGGGCTCGTGCTTGCGGTATGCGAACTGCTGAATAAAAGCAGTGCGGAACTTTCTTTTAACAGCATAAAAAAGGGGCTTGAAAAAAACCGCTGGCCCGGAAGGCTGGATATAGTGTCTAAAAATCCCCTGATAATTCTTGACGGAGCGCACAATATAATTGCCACAAGGGGACTTGTAAAATATCTGTCCAAAAATCTTGCCGGCAGATACATAACACTTGTTGCAGGAATCCTGGATGACAAGCCTTATTCTTCCATGCTTAAAACACTTTGCTCTGTCTGCAATAGAGCCATATTAACTCAGCCAAAGATAAGCAGGGCGTTGCCGCCTGAAAAGCTTTACCTTGCAGCAAAAAAAGTAATTTCAGATATAAAAATTATATCAGACGTCAGCCAGGCCATAAAACACGCCATTAAAACAACACCTAAAAACGATGCAATCTGTATTGCCGGCTCACTTTACCTGGTCGGCGAAGCAATTGAATATTTTGAAAAAAGTAATTTAATCAAATCGTATTTATAATATTGACTTAGAGCCTGTTTGAGAACTAAGGACTCGCCCAAAAATAACTTCACATTTTGATGCGCCGATCCATCCCGCATGACTGTGTTGCTCGTCGGTTAAATAGCTAGTCGCCCTCCTCGCGTCTTGTCATGCGAGTGCCTCGACACCTGAAAATGTAAATTTATTTTTGGGTGAATCCTAAGGAATTAAAGCGAAAAAGTGTGAAAACGAGGTCAAATTTTTTCAAATTTGAGGTTAATAGCCGGCCTATTGGCTGAAAATTTGGGAAGATTTGAACCATTTTCACGCTTTTGCAGCCAATTAATCAGTTTTCAAACAGGCACTTAGGAACGGGGACGAAATAACTTCACCGTAGGCGCATAGATTTGGGTCAGATTTTGTTCGATCTTAAATCACAAAAGTTGATAGAATAGCCTATCTATTTTGATATTTTTGGGATTTAAAATCGGGCAAAGATGGCTTGAAGCTGTGATGCATAGTTGGGGGAGTTATTTCGTCCCCGTTCCTTATCCCCCCTTATGAAATAGCATGCGCCCGTAGCTCAGGGGATAGAGCGCCAGCCTCCGGAGCTGGAAGCCGCTGGTTCAAATCCAGCCGGGCGTACCATTTTTGTAAACAATTATGACTGAATCAAAGATTGAAAAAATTATTACTATAAAAGAAAACTTGGAGCGGGTTCTTGATAATCTTAAGGATGGAATCATAGCTCATGACATAAAAAGGCGTATATTTTTTTTCAACCATGAAGCTGAAAGAATTACAGGTTTCAGCAGAAAAGATGTTCTGGGAAGGGACTGTCACGAAGTATTTGGCGTCCCCTTTTGCGGTGAACGCTGTTGTTTCAGTAAAAACAACCCTAACATTATGAATAACTATGAATATACGATTAACAGCTTAAACAAAAATGGCGAAATTAAGAACATTGAAATGTCGTTTAACAGAATAGATGACGAAAATGGAAAACTCTTTGGGGTTATTGCTTTCCTGCGAGATGTTACTGATATTTTGAGCCTGAAAATAAGAGCCGGTAAGCTAAACAGCTTTGCAAACATCATAGGTAAAGACATAAAAATGCTCCAGCTTTTTCAACAGATTAAAGATGTCGCTTACTATAATTATCCAGTACATATTTCCGGAGAAACAGGCACAGGAAAAGAACTGGTTGCTGCAGCTATTCATAATGAAGGTCAAAAAAGTGGTGCTCCGTTCATCGCTATAAATTGTGGAGCATTGCCGGAAAGCCTTATAGAAAGCGAACTTTTTGGGCATGTTAAAGGAGCGTTTTCAAATGCTATACGTGATAAAAAGGGGCGCTTTGAGCTAGCCCACAGGGGCACAATATTTCTGGACGAGGTTACAGAACTTTCAAAAAATGTGCAGGTCAAGTTTCTGAGATTTCTGCAGGAAGGTACATTTGAAAAGGTTGGCGGAGAAAAAACAATCTCTGTAAATATTCGAGTTATCAGCGCAGCAAACAAAGATCTTAAAAAGGAAGTAAGGAATAAAAATTTCCGCGAAGATCTTTATTACCGTTTAAATGTAATACCTATCACTATTCCTCCTCTCCGTGAACGAAAAAATGACATACCACTTCTTGTCGACCATTTTTTTAAACAGGCTGAGGAAGATTATAAGCAAAAACCTCCCCGAATATCTAAAGAAGCTATGTCCTTAATGATGGATTATGCCTGGCCGGGAAATGTTCGCGAGCTTCAAAATTCTATTCAGTTTGCCATTGTAAAATGCAGTGGCAGCTTAATTACTCCAAATGAACTTCCTGTTGAGCTGAGAGAAAATAAAAAACCGGTATTGAAACGCGGCCCTTCAAAGAAGCTTGACTTTGATACAATACAATCTGCCCTTGAACAAACAGGAGGGAACAAATCAAGAGCTGCCAAGCTTCTCGGCGTGGGAAGGGCCACCTTATACAGATTCTTAAGTGAACATCCTAAGCATTATAGAGCTCATCTTTAAGCCAGTCTTTAACTTCACCCTCAATAGAATAAATACCTTTATTATGACCTACTGACTCAAGGAACCGGTTTTCTATCCCTTCGGGCATTTTTATTGCAGCAAGCTCAACACCGTCTTCACTGTTACGACGGATAAGGTATATTACCGGCTCATGCCATGTATTTATTACAAAATAAGTAGAAAAATCTCTCTTTGATTTTATTATGTTGTTACCCAGTGCCGGATTATTACCCCATTCCAAATAAAGTGTTACAGCCATTTCCGGTGTCATCTCCCAGTCTATGTCATTTAACAGATCCATATTCTTGTTTATATCTTCTAATGTCATCATACCGCATCTCCTTTGGTTCGAAGTTGGCAAACAATAAAATAGCTGACTGAATGTAATTTAAAAGCAAGCTATGTGCCAATGATAACAAAAACTCCGATGATGAAATAACATCTTGAATTTAGGTTAAAATAAGATATTGAGATACAATTATAAATGAAAAGATACATTGAAAAAATGTCTCATGATACAATTATGTCTCTAATTTAAAAATGAGACAGAATTCATGATTATAGACTTTCAGATAAATAATTTCACTGCGTTATCAGTCGTCGACGTTCCTAATACGCCTTCCTCCCTCTATCCTTCCCAAAACTTTTATCTTAAATCCTATATAGTATCATTGCGGTTAATCATGCTCCAAAAAAGCTTTCTTCCATCTCTTCTTTGGATTATCAAATTTAATTTTTTTTCTATCGAAACTTTCTGGGTCATATTTTCCATACCATCCACTAAGCCATTCAATCATGCTTTCGTATTCAGTATGATTTGGATCACGAATGATCATTAAAAGATTTTCATAACCCGGGACTCCACCACAATCTTCTGGTGGGCATGCTCGTTGCCCGTTTATACAACGAGGGTATTTTATCTCTTTTTCTTTCAGAAGTATCCCTTCAAGCACAATTTCGTGATACCAACTATCCCCAAAGTCATAAAGATAAGATGAACTTTTTCCAGGTTCAGAGAAATAATCTGAAATGTATTCATCCCAACTTGGGAAAATCATAATATCATCGTATTCATCGCTCGGAATACCAATTTCGATAATTTTTTTTGCATGTAGTCTTTTATGACGAAATGCGTGAAGATGGTAGTCAAACCAGCCCATGGAATCCTGTATGGCGACGTGAAGATCCCAAAAAGAATATTTTGCGGGCACTTGAATTCTTCTCCAAATAGTAGGCTGAATTTCCTCTAATGTAATCTTGAATTGAAATATAAGATTATTCCATTTCATTTTCATTGCTCCATATTAATTGCAGCGAACGCCATGCGTCAGCCGTGTGGGAAATAGCAGAGCGAAGCGGCGCGGTTCCCCACGTAGGCTGTACGCACTTAGGAACGTGGACGAAGTAACTTCCCCAACTATGCATCACAGCTTCAGGACGCCTTTGTTCGATCTCAAACCCCAAAAATATTGAAATAGGTAAGCTATTCCTTCAACTTTTGTGATCTGAGATCAAACAAATTCGACCCAAATCTGTGCGCCTACTTGGGGAAGTTATTTCGTCCACGTTCCTTATTGGGTGTCCGCCTCCTAATGTGCCATTTTTCAGTCAGATGCCAAACTGCTTTGTGTCGATCCACTCCATGCGCAGCAATGACCAGAAATCCAAGGCCAGTTTGCTTATTACATAGTCGTAGGGTAGCCACCCGTAGCCCCGGTCTCCCCATTCTGTGCCCCATGAGTTGCGAATAAGCAGGGCGCCGGTGGTTGTTTTGTTGCACTTCGTGTTTTTTATCTTTTTCCCGTCGTCGTAGCCGACTGCCGCTATGGCGTGGCCCCACTGCGTTTGTTCGTCGGGACATGGGTATGGAATTCCACCCTTCACATCGCACGAATTGAACGACGGGAATCCCCAAAAACCAAATATTGATGGAATCCCGGCAACTAAGTACTTCTTGACGTTAGTCAGAACCTTGCTTCCTGGGACATTGGCTCCCAAGGGATCATGACAGAAGTACCTTAGAGCTTCGTAGTTGTCCGCCACGGCATACACAAAGCTCGCCGGCTCTTTGTCGAAGTCAGGTTCAGCATCCGTGTATGGCCAGTACTTCTCATCTGGAACACCGCAGAGCGCTAAAGCTCCCATCGTGTCCCTCAGCCAGGCTCCCGTATCCCCGGTTACTTGCATGAGATTGCGCGTTGCTTTGTAAACAAAGAGGCGAGATCCCTCAATGTGCTTACTGAACGCTCGGCGTTGGAAGTACTCGACTATCCCCACCGCGGCTTGTGCCGTACATGATCCCAGGCTCTTCTGGTTCTCGACCGGTGAGCACCAAGTCCTGAGATCAACGGTTGCCGATGGAGCCTTCAGTTCTCCGCTCTTGGGCAATCCCAATTTCTTGGCCATTTCCACAATCTCCGGCTTTGCATCCGTGAAATCTCGCAGATCTGGCATGGGCGGCAGCCACCCTGTACCAACAGGGGTCCCTACATCCGGAACCTCTACTGCTTTATACGTTGTATACATTTTTCACTCCTCCTTTTACTGAATTGCTGTTAAACGTGTGCAATACAAAAAAGTGACATAAATTATATCAAGTAATTG
Organism: Desulfobacteraceae bacterium; assembly: GCA_014237365.1. GTDB lineage: Bacteria > Desulfobacterota > Desulfobacteria > Desulfobacterales > ETH-SRB1 > B13-G4. The sequence continues at coordinate 15,355 of JABZFQ010000325.1, forward strand.
TTGAACCTGTTTAATCAGCTTAATGTCGAATTAGGCTACCAACGTAAGGCGGGACACCTTGTAAATTCAACAAGTTAGATATAGCCAAAATTTGAGAAATCAAAGACGTTATTATCCAACTATTTTACTTCGTTACGACAAGCTTGAACGATTGTTGTTCCAAGATAATCAAAATAGAGGATCAAAAGTGTCCCGCTTTAAGTTGGTAGCCGATCAGCGCAGATCAAGCAAAAAATCGCTCAATTTAGGTTTAAGCGTTCACGGAACATTGAAATTAGAAATTTGGCCTTCATGCTTTAGTACGGTTCTTCCCAATTTCCAATTTTAAGCCGTGAACGGTTACCATTTTTTATAAAGTTTACCTGAGACATGTTTTCACGTCAATACGAATTCCAGATATTCTTTTTCTGGAATAAGTGCTCGCTGAAAATCAGCGGAGATTTCTCACGGGCAAATCAATAACTTGATTGTAGATTTCAGGGGTGTATAATAGTAGTGCTTTATATCAAATTTATTTACTGATGTTTGGCATCCTTAATGAATCATTGTACTATAATTTTAATGGGTTAAGCTTAAGATTGAAAATTGACTATTGAAAACTGAAAATTGGTGGTACGCCTTCGGCATGCTAATTGATAAGCCAAAGATACTTAGGAACGTGGACTAAATAACTTCCCCAACTATACATCACAGCTTCAGGCCGCCTTTGTCCGATCTCAAATCTCAAAAATATTGAAATAGCTCGCTATTCCATCAACTTTTGTGATCTGAGATCAAACAAATTCGACCCAAATCTGTGCGTCTACTTGGGGAAGTTATTTAGTCCACGTTCCTTAGAGTTGGCCCTCTTATGTATTGATGTTTTAAGGAATACATAAAATGGCAGCATTCCATGAACCATGAACCATATTACGCCTCAATCTTTTACAATTATTTTACTGCACTGGGTCTTGCGGTTACCGGTTTTGAATGGGAAAGGATATGAATCTTGAATAAAGGAGGCAGCAATGAGATTTCCTTACGGAGTATGTGATTTTAACAAGATTATAACGGACAAACTTTTCTATTGCGACCGGACAGATCGTATTGCAAGCCTTGAGAATACTGGATACTATCTCCTTCTTTTGCGTCCCCGTAGATTCGGGAAAAGCCTTCTCCTTTCCATGCTTGAAAACTATTATGACCTGGCCGGAAAGGAGAGGTTTCAGGAGCTTTTCGGTCATCTGCTGATCGGCAAAAATCCTACTCCATTGCACAACAAATATTTTATCCTTAAATGGGATTTTTCCTGTGTGGATCCTTCAGGAAGCGCTGAAAATATCAAAAGAGCTCTTCATGATCATATAAATGCCTGTATTAAAGCATTTACGTCAGACTATGAAGACTATTTGCCGCGCAAAATTGAAGTTGACCCGCAAAATGCCGTCAATTCAATCAAATCCCTCCTCACTGTAACCCGTAAGTCAGGTCACCCTGTTTATCTGTTGATAGACGAATATGATAACTTTGCTAACGAGGTGATGATGGGAGTGCGGAGGAAGAAAAAGGATATCTACGAGGCTCTTGTCTATGAGGAAGGGCCACTGAAGACTCTGTTTAAGGCTGTCAAGTCAGCCACGGATGGCTCCGGCTTTGATCGGAGTTTCATTACAGGTGTATCGCCGGTTGTAATGAGCGATATCACAAGTGGGTATAATATAGCTAAAAATATATATCTTGATTCCGAGTTTAACGATCTGTGCGGGTTTTATGAAAAAGAGATAGAAAAAGCCCTCAAGACCGTATCGGCAGAATGCGGTTTGAAAGAAAA
>JABZFQ010000103.1 GCA_014237365.1 Desulfobacteraceae bacterium
CAACAACAGGGCGGAAGGGCAACCACAGGCGTTGCCCCTACGTTATTTGAAAACGAATTGTATCACATAATAGGGAACCATCATCAAGATGGCATTGTTTTATTTTGGTTACACTCAAACAAATTCGACCCAAATCTATGCGCCTACTTGGGGAAGTTATTTTGTCCCCGTTCCTTACTAATTTTTTTCTTTTGTTTCAATCCGGTCATTTTTGTCCTTGCCGCTTGTCACCTGACAAGATTTTCGCAGTCAGGTTGAAATCCCCATTTTGGGCAGGATATAAGCCTGCAACAAAAACCATATTGCCACAATTATCAGAAAAATGACTAAAGATCGCATAACATTACTCCCGAACCTTGCTGTCTAATTCTTTATTTTTATCAAGTGCTTCATTAAAAGAAAAAAGGTCAAGTTTACATAGAGCATAGAAAGCTCCATCATCAGGATCCATCTATCTACAATTAGAGATCCATGAAGTGTAGTCTTTGCAAAAGTTTTCAATGCCTGTTCAACATGCTGTTCTTCCGAAGAAAGTCGATATATCGCCGGCTGTTGTAGAGGCCATGTTCCTTATTCTTGATACCGGAAGCAATACCTACTCCATTCTTGATGTCATTTGACTTTCTGCGAAAAAATGTATTTAGTCATATCATCAGAGATATTAGATGTAAGTATTTTTTTTACTTTAAGGACAGCGCGATCCTCAGCCAGAGATAAGCTAATATGGCCCTCTCTCCCTGTTTTACTGACACTTCCAAATATAACTCCTCCCTTCTGATCTATTAAATCAAAATATACCCTCCACCTGACATATTTCCAATCCTGTGTCCCAAATTCAATAGGCCTTATTTCCACATTACCCCTGGCTAAAACCCTTGCTCTGTTAAAATTTTCAGAAATAGAAAATCCCTGTCTGTTTAGCCCTTCAGTCAGAGATTCATGAATTTCCGCTGCCCTGTCGCCTTTGACTGAAAGAAAAATAAGAAAATCCCTGTGCAGAATAGCTGTTAAACGATTTTTAATCTCATTAAAACCAGTATCAGATGAAAGACCTTTTCCGTATTTGTTAACGATCCTGAATTCTGCATCGTAAGCCTCTCTCAGTATATATTGTTGAATGGCTTCCTTTAGTATTTTTATTTTTAAAAGCTTGTCCTCTTCTTTTTCCGCATTGTGGATAAGCCTTCTGATTTCAATATCCAACTCCTGAATCTTATACTTCAGTATCATGGCTGATTGCTTCCGTTCAAGAACCGCAAGAGCATAAAAAACATTGTCAGGTTTTGTCTGATTAAAAACCTGGGCTATTCTAACTCCGGAAAGGACTTTCTGGGTGGATACCCTATTAATCTTTTCAACATCAAACCGTTCTGTAACTTTTTCTTTGCTTTCAGATGTTGTTTGCAAATATTTTTGAAAAGTACTGATACTGGAATAAATATTGCTATAAAATATTTTGGCTATTTCAGAGCGGGCATTATTTTCCGCTGACTGGCGGTCAGAGCCATATCCTACCCCTGTCAAATACATTGAAAAAGGATAAAGTTCACTTTCTTTGTTTATCCAGCCCGGCCTTTTCCCCTGCTTGACGTGCAAACTCTTATTTTTCTCCACCTCAACCAGGTCTGAATATCTTCTTTGCTTATCTTCATTGAAATAACTTGTATTTTTTTCCCCTGCTTCTTCTGCTTTTAACTCATCAAAAGCTATACTCGCTCTCGCCCTGATATCTTCTTGTGTTCTCTGACTGCTCGAACATCCTTCCACTATTAAAACAAGGACTGTAAACAAAACAGTCAAATATAATTGTTTAGCAAATCCGTTCAATTCAAACTCCCCCTATACCTCGGAAGGTTATAAATTTCGTTTTTTTCGGTGAGCAATGAGCATCAAGAGCAAGGCGCGAAGGTACCCAGTTGGGGAAGTTATTTCGTCCACGTTCCTTATGGTCTTTCGAGGTATATAACCATTCTAATTTACAGTACGAAACATAAAAAATTTCTTTTCACGTTTTTTTATAGTAAACTTTTGGATTTGTTTTGAAATAACAACTGCACGATTGGAATCCACAAAATCTATTCGCCCTTTATATTCTCCTGGAGGAATAAGTATTCTTCCAACCCTGATTTCTGCCGGCAGCAATCTCCAGTGGCGAACATCTGCCTGCTCCGATGCCCAGCTTGCAGCTTGACT
>JABZFQ010000265.1 GCA_014237365.1 Desulfobacteraceae bacterium
CCGGATTTTCCGGAGGTTCGAATCGTTTTGCACATTTCACCAATATCTCGCATATATCACAGAGCGGGGAACCATCCCCGAAAATCAATAACTTTGTTCTATTTTGGTTACACTCAAATCAAATTTTTCATTATATGGAATGTTATCCGGGAGCCATCCCCTCCTGACATCTACATCAGTTGTGTGTGCTGCATATTCTGCTGCAAATTCATCCAGTTCCATTGCAGACACGTTGCCATGCTTTTTAAGCATTAATAAATTTCCACCAGTACCACAACCAATTTCAAGAATTTTCGCATTGTTTAATAAATTACATTTGCTAATTATTTTATCTATAATTTTCCTCCTTGCTTTGAACCACCAATGTTCTTTTTGTTGTTTTGTCATATCATGATAAGGAACGTGGACGAAATAACTTCCCCAACTAGGCGCACAGATTTGGGTCGAATTTGTTTGATCTCAGATCACAAAAGTTGAAGGAATAGCGAGCTATTTCAATATTTTTGGGATTTGAGATCAAATAAAGGCGGCCTGAAGCTGTGATCATGAACAACTCACAAAATAATGCGTAACATAATTGTATTGTTGAAAGTTATTACTATTTTTGTTTTACAGGCTGTTGAATACTGTGTTTATGGAATTTATAACAAAATTCTTTATGAATTGTTCATGAGAAATGCGGGCTAATATTCATCTTCAACAATATAAAGTGGGCGTTTTTTTGATTCCATATAAATACGCCCTATATACTCACCCAATGCTCCAATTCCAATTAATTGAATACCGCCAAGGAACAAAATAACTGTCAGCAAAGATGCATAACCAGGTACATCAACACCCCAAATTAGTGTTCGCGCAATAATAAAGCTTCCATAAAGAAAAGTTAGAAAAGATATGAATGTACCGATATATAACCATATTCGAAGCGGAATATTACTGAAACTAGTAATCCCATCTAATGCAAAATTCCATAGCTTCCATCCGTTATAACTTGTTTTGCCCGCTTTTCTGTTATTACGTTTATACTCCACGGTCGCTGTTTTAAAACCTACCCAGGCAAAAATACCCTTCATAAACCTTTGATTTTCTCGTAGTTCCTGCATGGCATTCAACACTTTTCTTGTTATGAGTCTGTAGTCACCTACATTATCCGGAATTTTAGTTTGAGCTATTTTATTATGCAATTTGTAAAAAAGTTGAGCAGTAGTTTTCTTGAGAATGCTATCGGTAGAACGATCAACTCTTTTTGCAACAACCACATCGTATCCTTTTTCCCGGTAGGAAATAAAATCCTTAATAAGCTCTGGCGGGTCCTGCAAATCCGCATCAATGGGAATAATCATCTCCCCCTTTGCATAGTCTAATCCAGCAGTCAAAGCCGCTTCTTTTCCAAAATTTCGAGAAAAATTTATAATTTTCATGTTTGGGTAATCTTCTTTTGCCTGAAGAAGTTTCGCTAACGTATTATCTGTACTTCCATCATTTACACAAACAACTTCAAAGGGCTTATTCAGTTCATTTACTACAGCGGTAATTTCTTTCATAAAAAGATCAACCATTTTTTCTTCGTTGAAGAATGGACAAACTATGGATATTGCAATTTGTTGTTTATGCATAAAATTCTATCCCCTTACTCTCAGTCTTCAGTCTTCAGTCTTCAGCCTTCCACCTTCCACACCTCATGCTACACCATAGGCTTCCAATTTCCTGCGGAGGGTGTTCAAGCCAATGGCTAAAAGTTTTGCTGTTTGAGTTTTTATTCTGCCTGTCTACTCATAGGTCTTGAGAACATGGGCTTTTTCTACTTCCTCAAGGGTGGTTTCTTCTTAAAAAAAATAGCACTTATTTATGTTGCTATATTACAAGCAATTAATATGCCAGGCTTTTCCGGATTTTGCGGAAACATTTGATTCTTGCACCAAACATGGCTTCAAAATGCGCTTTTTCCTAACAGTCTTCAGCCTTCAGCCTATCCACCTGAGTAGTTACAATAATATTTGACCAGATGATGGATGAATGATAGGAAATGGTTTAGCTGATAGTGCGGGAATGCGGGGAATTGAGTGTCGCAACATATCAATTTTGATGAGAAGATTGACTACTCACGTAGTCAGGCTGAAGCTGTTTAGGCTGAAGGGGTCAGAAAAGCACGATTGCCGTACTTTAGCGGAAACATTTGATTCTTGCACCAAACATGGCTTCAAAATGCGCTTTTTCCTAACAGTCTTCAGCCTATCCACCTGAGTAGTTACCACAGTTCAAGGTTAGAGAACTATAGACTTTCAGATAAATAATTTCACGGTGTTATCAGTTGTCGACGTATAACTAATACGCTTTCCTCCTTCTATCCTTGTGAAATTAATTATCTGAAAGTCTATATGAACATTGAAAGGGAAATGAACTTTATGAAAAGACTTCCTATAGGAATACAGACATTTCGAAAATTGATAGATGGAAATTATCTGTATGTGGATAAGACGGAGCATATTCACAGATTGATTGTTCATGGGAGTGTATATTTTCTCTCCAGGCCGAGAAGGTTCGGAAAGAGTCTTTTGATTTCCACATTGAATGAG
>JABZFQ010000215.1 GCA_014237365.1 Desulfobacteraceae bacterium
ATATCCCGTAGGGGCAGGCCCCTGTGCCTGCCCTGATAATATGCAACCACAGGGCGGAAGGGCAACCACAGGCGTTGCCCCTACGTTATTTGAAAACGAATTGTATCACATAATAGGGACTCATCATCAAGATGGCATTGTTTTATTTTGGTTACACTCAAGTTATTTCGTCCACGTTCCTAAGTTGAATTTTATTTTGTAAGCGTTCACGGAAAATAGAAATTGGAAATTTGGCCTTCATGCTTTTGTACTGTTCTTCCCAATTTCTATTTTAATCTCTCCCAAGTTTCTACTTTCCAATTTCAAGTTTCAAGCCGTGAACGGCTACTTTATTTTTAATCTATAGTCTTTTTTGTGAAAATCAATAACTATATATTGCAGATAGAGTAATTCATTGTTAAGCTGTAATACAAATTTACTTAGGAACGTGGACGAAATAACTTCCCCAACTATGCATCACAGATTCAGGCCACCTTTGCCCGATCTCAAATCCCAAAAAATCAAAATAGCTTGCTATTCCATCAACTTTTGTGATTTGAGATCGAACAAATTTGACCCAAATCTATGCGCCTGCTTGGGGAAGTTATTTCGTCCCTATTCCTAATGTGGGAACGAGAATGATTAGTTTTTCAGAATGTTGTTTGACCTATTTGTGGGATATGATAGAATAATATTATGCCTGAGATTACCAATGCCCATGATAAATTTTTTAAAGAAGTTTTCACGCGCAAGGATACGGCAGAAGAGTTTCTTCAGCATTATCTGCCTGAGAATGTTGTTGGGTTACTTGATCTTGATTCCCTGGAATATACCAAAGACTCATTTATAGACAGGCATCTTAAAGAGTATTTTTCTGATTTGCTCGTGAAAGTACGCCTCAAGGATGATTCTGCCGGGTATGTGTATGTTCTTTTCGAGCATAAGAGCTTCCAGGAAGACTCCATAGGTTTTCATATTCTCAGATACATGGTGAAAATCTGGGAGCTATCCTTCAAAAAGGAAGAATGGCCTGGGTTTCGCGTGATTATTCCATTGGTGCTTTATCATGGAGCGACAAGGTGGCGGGTTGGGTTGGATTTTCGAGACCTTTTTCGTTGTCCTGAGGAACTCGTGTCTTTTGTCCCTGGTTTTGAGTATGCGCTCTGGGATGCTTCGAGATACGGTGATGAAGAGATCAAGGGCAGTGTTGCATTGAGAGTGGCTTTACTCATTTTGAAATATATATTCAGAGAAGATCTAAGGGAACGTCTTCCGGAGATACTCAGGCTTTTGAGGAATCTTTCTGAGAAACGAACAGGTATAGAGTACATTGAGACTATTTTGAAGTACATTATCAATGCAGCTCCTGCAGAAAATATTGACCGTGAAGACCTGGAGGCGGCTGTAGAGGAAGCATTGCCACATAGAGGAGGTGAAATCATGCCCACTATAGCTGATTCATTGAGAGAAGAAGGAATGCAGCAGGGAATGCAGCAGGGAATGCAGCAGGGAATGCAGCAGGGAATCCTTCAGAGCGCTAGAGAAGCTCTAATCGATATCCTTGAATTACGTTTTGAGGTTGTCCCTGAGTCAATCGTAAATAGATTAAATGAAATACATGATCCCTCAATATTGAGGATCTTTCGCAGAAAGGCGGTTAAAGTAATATCCATCGAAGAATTTGAACATATTATCAATTTGATGATGAAGTAATTTCAGAGATCAAAGGTAAAACTCAATTCACCTCAGGTTCACGGTTAGAGAGCGATAAAAATTGAACGAGGCGGCCAACCGTGAACCTGACAACCCGAACAGTTGCGAGAATTCAGTGTATTTTAAGTGAAAATCCGTGGTGAACTATTAACCCAATTCCAAAAAGGAGGTGTTATGAACCGAAAATAACAGTATCCCTGAAAGGGGAGGGAAACAACCGAAAGTCCTCTTTTGTTAAAGGGGATAATTTCAAACCAAAGGAAAGTTCAGGATAAGGAGGCCAAGTTATGAGAGAAAATATCTTATGGAAAATAGCGGCAGTGATTTCATTAATGATTTTTCCGGCTTTGGTTTTTGCCAGTAACCAGCCTGATGATGCTAAAAAGAATGAGATATTAAAGCAGGCATATAGTATTCAGGTGCCTTTTATTAAAAATATGGGTCAAATAAAAAGTAAAGATGTCAGCTTTTATGCCAAAA
>JABZFQ010000320.1 GCA_014237365.1 Desulfobacteraceae bacterium
AGTATAATGGACCCCATAATTCGAACCAGTTGTTAAGTTACATACCAAGTGATATAACATCTGCAAAATAAAAATAATAAGGGGGGTCATGAGAAAAAGTTACAGTGGAAAATTTAAAGCTAAAATTGCAGTTGAGGTTATCAGGGAACAGGACACTCTCGCTGAAATATCCTCAAAATTTGAAGTTCATAGAATACTACTTTCGAGATGGAAAAAGGAGGCTATAAACGGATTACCAGAAATATTTTCAAAAAAATCAAACAAAAATAATAATGACAGCCAGTTAATAGACAACTTGTATAAGCAAATCGGTCAGCTTAAAGTTGAGAATGACTGGTTAAAAAAAAAGGTTGAGACAATCAATTACTGACCGAAAGGAGCTAATAGACCGGGGGCATCCCCAGATAAGCCTAAACAGGCAATGTGATCTGCTGAAGGTTTCAAAAGGAGTCCTTTATTATGAACCGAAACCAATTGATCCATACACCCTAATTCTGATGGACCTGATTGATAAGCAGCACACAAAAACGCCATTTTACGGTAGTCGCAGACTGACAGCCTACCTTAAGAATGGAAAAGGTTATGATGTAAATCGTAAGCGGGTACAGCGGTTAATGAAATTAATGAGGATAGAGGCTATCTATCCGAAACCAAAGACAACCAATAGGGACAAAGAGCATAAAATTTATCCATATTTATTACGAGATGTAGAGGTGGTAAGGGCTGATCAAGTGTGGAGTACCGATATTACATATATTAGGGTTGGTAAAGGGTTTGCCTATTTGACGGCTATAATTGATTGGTATAGCCGATATGTTTTGTCATGGAAATTGAGCAACACTCTTGAAAACACTTTTTGTATTGAAGCCCTGGAAGAATCTCTGAGTTATTCAAAACCTGAAATATTCAACACAGATCAGGGAAGCCAGTATACAGCAAGTAATTTTTTAAAACCACTGGTAGACCGCGATATTAAGATCAGTATGGATTCAAAGGGCCGAGCATTGGATAATATTTTTATTGAAAGGTTGTGGAGATCAGTCAAATACGAGGAGGTATATTTAAACGAATACAAAAAAATGAGTGACGCAAACATCTCATTGAAAAATTATTTTAAATTTTATAATGAGGAGAGGTTCCATCAGGCATTAAATTATAAAGTTCCCAAGGAATTTTATCTAATTTAAATTGGGGTGATAGCTACCAACCCACTGGGATTTAACGTATTATAGACCAAAGCATGAATTCAAAAAAAGGGCAGTGAGTTACACTGCCCCCATGCTTCGGTCATCAATTCCGGAGCTGGTGTTGCTTCCGAGCATTGCCCTATCCTCAATGCCTCACCTACCGCGCTATCGCTTGCTAAGTCATAAAAAGCTGTTATTTTTCGTGAAGGCTCCTCCTTCGGAAAAAATGACAACTTTTTATGACTATAAACAGAAGCTTTTGCACGTTGGGGACTTCACTAAAAATAAACTACTCACCACAAAGAGAAATATCTGCATACGTCTGCGATTTTCTTGCAAAAACGGGTAGTTTAATTTCAGGAAGTTTTCTTGGTATGAAATTGGGTGCATCATCTGGCGGCATCTATGATGGAACCGGATTATGTTAAAAAAATGGTTCCTGCGGCAGATCAGCTGAAAGCATTACTATCCAACGCAAAACCAGTGTGTAGCAGAGTTGTTTGAATATTGTATAACGTCAATCAAGCATATAGTATATTTTTATAGCGATTCTTTGAATAACGTTACACATTAATCGAACACGATATATGTTTTGGAGGTGAAAAAATGGGAGGAGGAAAATGTGTAGGAGCTGGTCGAAAAAAGAAACCAGACCATTTGAGACGAGAGCTTGTGACAATTAGATTACCACTGTGGATGATTTCACAGCTCAAGAGCAAAGGAATTAAGTAAATAATTTATCAACGAGCAGCAATTCCCGCTGTAAAATGACTTAACATATTCAAATCATTACAAATTTTCAAAGAGAGTTTACGACAAAAACTGTAACCGCTATAGCGCTCACATAAATTGAGACAGTTTCGCTCTGATAAATTGAGACGTTTGTTCACAGCACAATCCACCCAGAAACCATTTTTTTACCAAATAGTATTTTTAAAAAACTTATTGG
>JABZFQ010000056.1 GCA_014237365.1 Desulfobacteraceae bacterium
TATTGTTTCTCAAGCCTTTGAATCAGCTCAGCAAACCTGTCTGCTGTGTTCTGGTTTTTCAGTTCAATACCGCGAGTTTGAGCATTTTCATCCAGTATGGTTTTGATGCGTTGTTCCAGGACCGGCCGACTTTCAACAACGCCTCTGCCGAAACTGATATCAATAACCGGATATTCAATGCTCCAGGCCCAGTTTTTTCCCAGGTAGAGACCCCTGAAAAGCTCTTTTTGTGCGGAAAAGACTGCTTTTAATGTGCTAACCAGCAGGGATTTTCCAAAACGGCGGGGACGGGAAAGAAAGTAATACTCGGCTGCGCCATTTATTAATTCGTGGATCAATGGCGTTTTATCTACATAACAATAATTGCCTTCCCGTATCTTGCTGAAAGTCTGAATGGCGATGGGAAGTTTTTTTATTGACATATTTCGTATGCTCCGCGCTAAGAAGAGAACATCCAGACCAAAACCAAGAGAAAAACGCCCACTGTGGCCAGATAGGTTGTCAATGCAATGGAAACAGCCGGCCACAACTCCCGTGGCAACGGAGATTTCAGGATAGACTTTGATGCGTCAAAAAGTTCCATGACGGTACTGTATCTGTCAGATTGCGTTGTTTTCAACCCTTTTGAAACAACACCGTATATAGTATCATAATTTTTAGCGTTTTCGGTGTTTAAAATCGGATGTATGATGTTGCTTTGAACATTCTCTTTTAAAGATTCTTCGTTATCTCCCTGATGAACTGTTTCTCCGGTTTCTATAAAGAATAAAAGGGCAGCTAAACAATAGATATCTGTTGCGTTGGATATTTTTTTATCACCAAGGAGTTCGGGCGGGCAAAAAGGCAATTCTTTCAGGTCGGGCTCAATGCCGGAACTATCCCATTCAGGGATGAAAATTCGTCTGTTTTCAGAATCCCATACAATACTGTCAGGCGTAAGTAAACCATGCGCATACCCCAGGCCGTGAATATAATGCATTGCAAGGCATACGCTTCGCCAGATCCGGCGCAGCAGGGCAATCTTATTGCCTTTTTTCAGGTCTGACAGAGAGGCGAGTTTGCCTGCCGTCACTACAAGGGGCGCTACATGAAGATCTGCTTGAAGTTCAAGCTCTTGTGAGTCCTCAATTAAGTCGATAACAAGGATCCTGCCTTCCAGGCGCACCCCACCTATAAAAACATCCGATTTTTCAACAATTTTATTAAGAGACATGGTAACAGTTCATAGTTGTCAGTTTTTTCAATGAACAATGCTGAAGCATTTTGGATATTGGTTTATCAATTCTTGAATTAATTCTTTTGCATCTATACCTCGAAAGGCCATGACTTCCGAGGTATAAATCACAAAATATATTAACCTCCCACGAACGGTTAACAGTTTACCGTTTACTGTGAACCGACAACCGTGAACGGTTATGTCTTTAACCATGGTAGGCTTTTTGCCTGCTAAACTCCAGGGGTTCATGCATTCCCAGGAATACATGCCTGAAATTATATTCTCTTTTCCTCCCGATTGACTCCAGCCTGGATGCAATCGCAAAGCTGTTCTGGTAAATCAGTAAAGATATGCCATGATTTTCACCTCCCTTTTTATCTAAAAGACTCGTAAATCTGTTTTTGTCCTGTGATATTTCCTTGAAAGTCATCCATCCCTGCAAACCTTTTTTAGGTGTTAAAAGCATGGAATGTCCTTCAAGTCTTACTGAAAAATATTTTTCCATGTCGTCTGTATTCTTTCTATCAAAATAAACAGCTCTGTTCCCGCAGCAGATGATGTTAATCTGCTCTTTTCCTGTCTCTTGTTTTACGCCAATTTCTACGCGCGTTATCTGACGCGTTGTTGTTGAGGCAATCGCGGCAAAGGCAACGATGAGAACCATAATTCCTACCACATTAAACATGATATCCAGGAAAGAATCCATGTCAGTGGATAAATTCTTATATCTGCGTCTCGCCATAACTTACCTCTTGGTATGCATTCCCACGCTGGAGCATGGGAACGAAAAACTGTAAGGAACGTGGACGAAATAACTTCCCCAACTATGCATCACAGCTTCAGGCCGCCTTTGTCCGATCTCAAATCACAAAAATATTGAAATAGCTCGCTATTCCTTCAACTTTTGTGATCTGA
>JABZFQ010000272.1 GCA_014237365.1 Desulfobacteraceae bacterium
TGCAAAACGATTCGAACCTCCGGAAAATCCGGCCCAATGTATTCGGCAATATCCCGTAGGGGCAGGCCCCTGTGCCTGCCCTGATAATATGCAACTACAGGGCGAAAGGGCAACCACAGACGTTACCCCTACGTTATTTGAAAACGAATTGTATCACATAATAGGGAACCATCATCAAGATGGCATTGTTTTATTTTGGTTACACGCAAATTAATTATCTGAAAAATCTATTGACGATTTTGAACGAATCAATTTTCTAAGACAAAAATAATTAAATGTCAAATAATCTCCGAATAATAGCATTATTGTAAGGAACGTAGACGAATTAACTTCCACAAGTAGGCGCACAGATTTGGGTCAGATTTGTTCGATCTCAGATCACAAAAGTTGATGGAATAGCGAGCTATTTCAATATTTTTGTAATCTGAGATCGGGCAAAGGTGGCCGGAAGCTGTGATGCATAGTTGGAGAAGTTATTTCGTCCACGTTCCTAAGTAGTTACATTTACTAATTGTTTTCAATTTTCAGTGAAACTCCATGTCGTTCCGTAGTGAACTTTTACGAATTATTTTGATTTTATGAGAACATTTTTCATTGACAGCTATCAATAAAAGCTTTATCTTATGCTCAAATGAGCGTAATGGGAGAAAATATTCAATGCCCCGACCCAAAAAAACCAGATTTGTATCTGCCTATCCGGCCATCGTTGCTTTTGCTCCTCAGGGAGTGACCATTACTGGCGAGATTTTTATGTCTGTGGAAGAACTGGAATCTATTAGGCTGAGTGATTTTGAACACCTGGATCAGGAAACGGCCGCAAATATGATGGAGGTATCCCGGCATACCTACGGCCGAATTCTTGCCAATGCCCGCAGCATAGTAGCAGAAGCCATGGTTACCGGAAAAGCCATGAAAATCAGAGGTGGTGCATATAAATTTCGCGGCATGGGCGGGCGTCGACACGGAAAAGGCAGAAGAAAGATATGGAAGGAGGTGAGAAATATGCCACAAGGAGATAGAACAGGCCCTCAGGGCCAGGGCCCGAAGACAGGACAAGGTCTTGGGAAATGTGGTCCTAAGGGCGGAAGTCCTGCACCGCAGAGTCAAGACGGTATGGAAATCGGCAGGGGACAGGGTGCAGGCAGAGGTCAGGGACAAGGCAGAGGTGCAGGCCGAGGTGCAGGACAAGGCAGAGGTGCAGGACAAGGCCGCGGCAACAGACGGTAAACGGTAATCATTCAATCCAAAACAAAATTACATTGAGGAGGTAATACTATGCCAGGATTTGATCGAACAGGTCCGATGGGTGCCGGTTCCATGACCGGCGGAGCCAGGGGCCTTTGTAATTCTGCAAATGCGGAATACAATCCCAGATTCACTGAAGGTTTTAGCTATGGTAGAGGCTTAGGACTAAGACGCGGATTTCGAGGTGGATTCGGCCCCGACCGGGGTTTAGGCAGAGGTTACGGATGGTATCCACCTGCTGTTGGCCCGGCCTATCCGGCGCGCGCATCCGATGAGATAGACATGCTGCAAGCTGACGCCAATTACATGCAAAAATCATTGGATGCTATCAACAAACGAATTGGAGAATTGGAAAAAAAACCTTCCGCATCATCTTAATTGAGCTGCAACGCTGGGAGACTGCAGGATGCTGAGGAACGTGGACGAAATAACTTCCTCAAGTAGGCGCACAGATTTGGGTCAGATTTGTTTGATCTCATATCACAAAAGTTGATGTAATAGCTTACCTATTTCAATATTTTTTGTGATTTGAGATCGGGCAAAGGTGGCCTGAATCTGTGATGCATAGTTGGGGAAGTTATTTGAGTGTAACCAAAATAAAACAATGCCATCTTGATGATGGTTCCCTATTATGTGATACAATTCGTTTTCAAATAACGTAGGGGCAACGCCTGTGGTTGCATATCAGGGCAGGCACAGGGGCCTGCCCCTACGGGATATTGCCGAATACATTGGGCCGGATTTTCCGGAGGTTCGAATCGTTTTGCACATTCCACCAATATCTCGAATATATCACAGAACAATAGACCTCCTGCCGTTCCTTTATTTTATAAAAACCTTCTTTATTGCCTTTTTTTTGCTTCCGTGGATATTACAGCTTGCTTCAGCTTCAATTATTACCTCATCAGTTACTATGTATTTAATCTCCTCGGTAAAATTTTTAGCTTTAGGTCTTTTATACTTATACTTACCATAGTCCCATCTTGCTATTTCTTCACCATTAACCTTTATAGAAACACATTTTGTATAATGAAAATAATTATTGGCGCTGTGTGTAACATGAACTTTTATTGTGATTTCAGTTCCTCTTTCAACTGAATTCGGAGCTTCCAGTGAAACCGAGGACTGATTTGCAAAAGCTGCGCCTGATGAAATGCAAGAAATAAAAATAAAGACAGCCACAACTAACTCTATTTTCAGTTTTTTCATAATCATTGACCCCTTAAATTTAAGCGTGCTTTTTAAGTAAATTTGCATAATAGTTTAACAACGAATTGTTCAATGTACAATATATAATTATTGATTTTCATATCTAAAAAAGACTATAGATTAAAATTCAACTTAGTTAGGAACGTGGACGAAATAACTTCCTCAAGTAGGCGCACAGATTTGGGTCGAATTTGTTTGATCTCAGATCACAAAAGTTGATGGAATAGCGAGCTATTTCAATATTTTTGGGATTTGAGATCGAACAAAGGCGGCCTGAAGCTAGGAGGTTAAGCTATGTCAAATAATAGAGTCAATAATTCAATTGATTTTGAAAAGGCTCTTAAAATCGGCCGTCCGCCAAACGTAGTAAAGCTTTTCCCAAATTCAAAAGCATTAATCGTTAGTGGAAAATTTATAGACAGAGCTATGATTACAAAGGGTAAAGCAATTGCAATGGCTGCTAATGGCAGAAATTATTTTGTGATACGGGGAGCTCTTAAAGCCGCTCAGCACGCAAATTCGCCCATTATCATTGAAATCGCCAGGTCAGAAGGTGGCGCGAATGCCTATTGCGCAGTAAATTACTGGAACATTGCCAGGCTGGTTGATGCCATGTGCAATGAGCTGAATATCACGATACCGGTAGCTTTGCACGCAGATCATTATGGCATAAAAAAAGATGAAGATATTAAAGAGGCAAAAACAGAAATCCCTACGTTATTTGAAGCAGGAATTACATCTATTGCAATAGATGCTTCACACCTTCCTGATGATAAGAATCTTATTGCGAACATTGAGCTAACTCCATTTATCCCCGAATGGGCCGGCCTTGAAACAGAGGTTGGTGAAATTAAGGGCAAAGAAGGCCTTTCAACAGTGGATGAAGCTTTGTTTCTCATACAGGGCTTGAATGCCAATAATATTTTCCCTGACTGGATAGCATTAAATAATGGAACAACTCATGGTATAGAGGCAAGCGACCAGGGAATTCAAGTAAACCTGACTGCTGAAATCCACGAGGCTTTAGCAAAATACAACATGTCTGGGGCACAGCATGGAACGTCCGGAAACAGCTCTGAAAGGTTGAGAGAAATAGCAGCTAAAACCAGAACCACCAAAGCAAATGTAGCTACAGCTCTTCAAATGATTTCATGGGGTCTGGAGGTTAATGATTATGGAAATGCCAGGCTTGATAATGATGGCAAATTTATCAAGGTAAAGGGCGAAGGCGTTACTGAAAACATGTGGTCAGAAATGGTTGCCTATGCGGAATCAAAAGGGCTTAAAGGGGGGAATTACAAGAAGCTTAACCTGCTGTTTGAAAACAGGCTGCTCGGACAGCCAAAAGAGATAAAAGAAAGGATGTCCAAACGAGTCGAAGAATTTATATATAAAATGCTTGTAAATGTATTTAATGCACAGGATACAGCTCCTATTGTTATAAGCTCCATACTTGATTCCGCAACCTACGCTCCGTGCCCAAAAACAAAAAAACTTGAAGATCCGGTTGAATGGACATCAGAAAAAATTGTTAAAAAAGCAAAATCCATTATAACCGATAAAGGACCGAAGAGAGACTTTGACGATTAATATGCAGAAAAAATCTTTTTGTCATTTTTGCGGAGCAAAGCTTTCTGAAAAGCAATTGCAGGGAACTATCCGCCTTTTCTGCAAAAACTGCAATCAACCCATTTATGAAAACCCGGTGCCTGCTACCTGTCTTGTCGTGGTTGATAATAAGGAAAGAATATTGCTCGTTAAAAGAAGCATAGAGCCAAAAATTGGCTTCTGGTGTCTGCCCGGGGGTTTTATTGAGCTTGGCGAGACGCCAGAACAGGGTGCTTTAAGAGAGCTAAAAGAAGAAACCAACCTTTCAGGTAAAATTGAGATGCTTCTGGGGGTTACAACAAATATTAGTCCAACATATCATAGCGTTCTTATAGTCGGTTATCTTATAAAAAATTATAATAGTATCCTTAAACCAGGCGACGATGCATCTGATGCGGCTTATTTTAATTATAATGATTTACCGGAAATTGCCTTTGAAAGCCATTCGAGCTTTATCAGAATATATTATTCGGCCTATGCTTGTCGTTAATCAGGCATGTTGGATGGTGATCTCGGCCAAGGGCTTTTGGCTGGCGTTAAGGAACGTGGACGAAATAACTTCCCCAACTATGCATCACAGCTTCAGGCCGCCTTTGTCCGATCTCAAATCCCAAAAATATTGAAATAGCTCGCTATTCCTTCAACTTTTGTGATCTTGTCAAAACAAAAAAGGTGGGTATTATCAAACCTGCATTGCTTTGCATGAACTACCAGCTTTTTCGAACCTTTACACCACATGAATCCAGGTATGTTTTAATCTCTGAAACAGTGTATGTGCCATAATGAACCATTGACGCAATAAGCGCTGCGTCGGCTTTTCCTTTAGTCAAAACTTCGCAAAGATGCCCGGGGTTACCGGCGCCTCCTGATGCAATTACAGGAATACTAACATTTTCTGAAATAAGAGAAGTCAGTTTCAGCTCATAACCATCCTGAGTTCCATCTGCATCTATAGAATTTAAACAAATCTCTCCTGCCCCAAGTTTTTGTGCTTTAACTGCCCATTTCAGCGCATCAATACCCATATACTTTCTTCCTCCATTGATTACTATTTCATAACCGGAAGGAATATTTACACTTTCCCCAACATATTTTACATCCATACCAAGGACTATGCACTGGCTTCCAAAAATTTCAGCTCCTTGAGATATAATTCCATGGTTTTTAACTGCTGCTGAATTAACACTTACCTTTTCAGCCCCGGCTAAAAGCACATTTCTCATGTCATCAACGTCACGTATGCCTCCGCCCACTGAAAAAGGTATAAATATTGTCTCAGCCACACGTCTTACCACATCAATCATGATATTTCTTTTTTCATGAGATGCAGTAATATCGTAAAAAACAAGCTCGTCTGCGCCGGCTTCATAATAGAAACGAGCCATTTCAACGGGATCTCCAATATCCACATTATTCTCAAAACGTATGCCTTTTGTTGTTCTTCCTTCACGAACGTCAAGGCATGGGATTATGCGCTTACTTAACATATTTTTTTCCTACAGAATTATAAAGAAAAATTAAACCACGAAGGACACGAAGGGACACGAAGATTAGAATTAATGCTTTTTATGGCTTTGGACGCAAGACGGGACAGTTTACTCCCGGATATTGCGCAGGTGAGCAGGTAAGCAGGTGAGAAAGTGTGCAAAGCCACACATTAATAAGCTGTGTTCCGCTTCAAGTTGGTAGCCCTTTTTATAATTAGCGCCTGACCGAAAACAGGGGTTTTCGGTCAGGCACTAATTACAGCGACTCTGCCCAAGCAAAGCCGATCCTGGTCGTCTTAATTATTAAAGTTTGGGCCCACCCTGGTCTCCCAATCTTCAGGTCCTGCTGCTGTTACAGCCTCGGTGACTTCAATATCGAAATGGTCTTCACTGTTTCTGCCAATATAACCGTGGTAAGTATGAGTTCCCAGTGGACAATTAATCGGTATGGTGTGCGATATGTATTCGGATTTTGATTCATCAGGCTCTAAAGTAACTTTCACAGGGCCAACCAGATAACCGGAAGATGGATAGATCTTTCCATTTGGCAATGTATCATTTGTGGCAAAAAAGAAGCTCTGAACCTCATCGGTCTTGTTAATGACCACAACCTGAATCTCCAATATCCCTCCTTGAGGCACTGTA
>JABZFQ010000095.1 GCA_014237365.1 Desulfobacteraceae bacterium
GCCGGATTTTCCGGAGGTTCGAATCGTTTTGCACATTCCACCAATATCTCGCATATATCACAGAGCGGGGGAACCATCCCCGAAAATCAATAACTTTGTTCTATTTTGGTTACACTCAAGTTATTTCGTCCACGTTCCTAAATTGAATTAATTTTAGCTTTCGAATTTTTATTGACAATTTTAGCTTAAATTGTGCTATAAAAAAACTTTAATTCATATGCTTTAAAAGCACAAAAGATTTTTTTATTGTATATATTTATACTAAATCTAATGAATCTAAGATATTATGAACGAAAGATCAGGTTTGCATAACAGGAAGTATTTGATAATCATTGGTATTATTGTTTTAATTTTAATGCCTGTAACTACATCATTTCAATATGGTTTGATAGATTTGCTTTATGCAGAGCAAGTTGGGGACGTTAAAGCCGAATCAGTTTTTTCAATGGGCAGGAAAAAATTGGTTTCTACAAAAATTATCTGTCTTCAGATTATCAATGAAGACTATAAAGGTTCGAATTTATCTTATCCAGGGAAAGTAGTTACTGACCCTGTTAAAAAGGAAATATATGTAGTTGATTCAGGGAATGGCAGAATACTGATCTATGCAAGCGACTTCTATCCTCTTTTATCAATTGACAAGAAATATGGAATAGACTCACCATTGGCTCTGGCTATAGATTTTGAAGGCTATCTTTTTATTGCTCAGTCAAAAAGTAAAAGAAATAAAAAGGGAAGAATCTCTGTTCTCAACCCGTGTTTAGGGGGGAAGAAAGATATCTATTTTAAAGGTTTTGAAGGTGCAGATAATTTTACTCCAAACAATATTGCCATTAGCAACAGAGGTTATCTTTATGTAACAGGCAATTCATATCGGGGCGTTGTGGTTATGGATAAAAATGGGACATTTTCTCATCTGTTGACACCAGTTGACAGATCAGGAGAGTCTCAGGTGGTAAAGGCCAGAATCTGCGATGTGGAGATAGACAACCATGGGAATATATATCTTTTAAGCGAAGATATGGGGCGCATTTACGTTTATGATTCACAAGAGCGTTATCTGTTTAAGTTTGGACAGAAGGGAGGCAGTACCGGCAAGCTTAGCCGGCCTAGAGGTATTACTGTGGATGGCGACGGGGAAAGAATTTATGTTATAGACTATATGCGTCATACCGCAAATGCTTATTCGGGTGACGGTCAATTTTTATTTGAGTTCGGCGGAAAAGGATGGGGAAAGGGATGGTTCCAGTATCCTACTGATATAGCAGTGGATAGTTTAGGCAATGTCCTGGTTGTTGACACCTTCAATCATAGAGTGCAGGTTCTTAAAATTCAAGAAACTTTTTCAGTTGAAAAGGTGAAAGAGTCTATACCAAAAATAACTACAGCCAAAGAAGTTCCAAAGGCTAAAATTCCTGAGTATTATATACTTACATCAAACATGAATTTGCGTGAAGAAAGCAATACAAACAGCAGGATTATTAAGTTGTTAAGAAAAGGGGAAGAATTTCAAATTTTAGATGAGCATGAACAAGATGAATTGAACCAATGGTATTTTATAGAGACTGTACCGGGCTTAAGAGGATGGATCTGTGGAATTTATAATGGAAAGGCTATGTTTAAAAGGAAATTTGATAAATTTCCTTCTATTAAAACCGATAAAACCAAATATGTTAAAAAACAAAAAACAATAAATGCAATTACTATTATAAAGGATAGCGCCAAAGAACTTCAAATACCTGCTGAAGAAGCCAGCGAAGATGATAAAAAAAAGCAGGGAATTGTCCTAAAACAAAACCAAATTGCTGAAGGTAATTTAAATCAGGAAGTTGAAACAGGCAGGTTGATGTCCGTTGCGAAGATGGTTGGATATTTCTTTCTGTTGATCGTCTTTTTTGTTTTATTTATCGTCCTTCTTGTTTTAATGTTGAAAAGGTTAAGAGTCTAAGATAGGAGGCCCATACTATGAGAAATTTATGCCGCATGTTTCTTGTTTTTTTTCTTGTTTTTTTGTTTGCTTCATGCGCTCTGAAACCAGGAATAAAGGAACCCAGATATTCTAATGAAGGCCAGGTCTTTGTTTACCTTTCTTGTTCTCAAGAGCCATCAACGGACATTACCTTTGTCATTTCAGGCATGAGTTTTATGAACAGAGATGGGATATGGTTTGATGTCCCGATGAAATCACGTACTGTAAATTCAATACAACTTTCAAGGAACCAGATCAAACTCAGGGAATTTTATCTTCCTGATGGTAAATATAAAAAAATAAAATTGATTATTGCTGAAGCAAGTCTGAAACGTGATAATAAAAAGCATAGTTTGGTTCTTCCTCAAGCAGTTGATAATCAATTGATTTATGGTGAAGTATTAGTTGATATAGATTTTAATGTTTTTTATCGTGAAAGCTTATGCCTTTTTGTAAATTGGGATACAAACAGATCTATTATTGATAAATATCTTTTTCAACCAGGACTTGTTGCAAAGCAGCAGTGCCTGGGGATAAAGAATATTCTTGCTTATGTTTCCAATGAGGGTTCTAATTGCGTTACGGTAATTGATAGACAAGAGGACTTGGTAGTAGGGACAATTGCTGTGGGAGAAGCGCCAAGAGGTATTGCAGCGAGCAGTGACGGGACAAGAATTTACGTGGCCAACTCCGGATCAAACAGTATCTCCGTTATTGACACATCAGCAAACAGGGTGAGCGCTACAATTGACAATTTAGGTTATTCACCTGAGGAGCTTGCTTTGTCCTGGAATGATAATACACTTTTTGTTATCAACCCTCGTTCGAATAATGTGTCTGTTATAGATCTTGCATCCAATATGGCAATCAGCCGCATAAATGTTGGGGAAAAACCGATTGATATTGTGGCGGATACGGAAAGACGAAAGATTTATGTATCAAACTATTATTCACTTTCAATATCTGTCGTCGATATGGCTGCACGCGTAGTTGAGGATACCATAAATCTCAGCTCAAATCCTAAATATCTGGCGTTGTGTGATGACCGGTTATATGTAGGCAATGAAAGCGTTAACGATGTATATATTGTTAATGTTCCGTCATATTCTATTGATACGGTGAATATAGGTTCCAGTTTGGAACGTCTTGTCTGCGGTCTTACAAATAGAGTGTATGCCGGTAATCATGCTTTTGATGAAATTTCTTTTTTACATACCAGTTTAAATATGATTACAAAAAATATTGCCGTAGGCCGCGCACCGGCAGGAATGGATGTTGATGCTATGCGCAGGAAGCTTTATGTGTCTAATAAGTCATCAGAGGATGTTTCTGTAATAGATATTAAGACTGAGAGAGTGGTAAAAACTGTTCCGGTCGGCAAAAAACCTCATGATATAGTTCTTGTTGCTGAATAGGATGATTAAATATTGGCTGATTGTTTTCCCGTTGATATTGATTTTGTTCCAGGGTGCTCATGCTGCTGATAATATAAGTGGTAATTTCGAGATTACCCGGAAATCAGAATCAAAGACAATGGAAGGCAAAAAAGATACATCACGGAGTCTAAATCAGAGGTATAACCTTGATTTAAGAAAAGATTTGACATCCAGAATCTATTTTACCACCAATGTTGGTATGAATATGACCGACAATACTGGTATGAATATGAGCGAAACTGATGATACTGATGGTAAGGAAACCACACAACTTTATCCCCAATTTCGACTTAACATAGCAAATAATTACTTCAATGCTAATGCAGGATACATGTTAAATGAAACAGGGCTTGATATGTTTGGTATGGACCCTGATCAAGTTCGTCTTACGACTGAAATATGGAACGCCAACTTTTCTACTAATTCCGTAAAATATCCTAATTTAAGATTTTCTTATAGCGAAGACAGAACTTATGACCACCTTTCTGTTCATGCAACAGATTCGTTCTCCAGGTATTATGATCTATACGGTGATTATACTTATAAGTTTTTGACGCTTACACTCAGGCATAATAAAAACAAAAAGGACGATTACGCAAACAACACGGAGGAGATTACCACTGTAGATGAGGGAAGGATAAATTTCAGAGAGTCTTTTTGGGGCAACAGGATAACAACTTCCGGCATATATACTATAACCGATACAGAAACCGATACAGAAACCGATACAGAAACCGATACAGAAAATGTTACCTCAACCGGTACTACTGATGAAATTAGAAAAAGCCTTATTTTTGATGCAGGATTAAGGCTAAGGCCATTTAAATGGTCTCGAATCTCATACGATTATGAACTGAATGATACAGATGCAGATAAAGGTACTGATCAGACAGTACAAGCTCATAGTATAAGCATTAGAGGGGATGCAAGGCTTCATAAATATTTAAAGTCGTGGGCTCAGTATCTGAAAAGGATTGAATATAATTCTGCCGGCGATGATATATCAACAGATAATTTTACACTCAATTTTGATTCCACACCAGTTGAAACACTTAATGCAAACCTTATGTTTAGCCATTTGATAAATAAGACAGAATCTGAAACCCAATCAAAAACTTCTTCTATGCTTCTCCATATAATTGCAAATATATGGGAAGGAGTTGACTTGAGTGTAGATGGCAACCTTAGTTATACGGATAACATTGTAGGAGATACAAAGACATTAGCAAAAACCATTGATTCTGATCTTCGTTTGAAGCTTACCAAGACATTGACAACGGAAATTAACTATATTACAGCATGGACAGATACTGAGAATGCAGATGGAACGGAAACATCAACGTTCAATTATACTATAAGAACAGATCTTTACTATCGCCCGGTTCAGAGCTTTTATTTTAAATTCAGTCATGAATTACAAAAGAATGAAAATGCTGAAGATTTTAGTTATTATATATCAGATATTAACTGGCTCATGACCGAGAAGCTGAGGTTTAGCCTGCAGTACAGGGTGGATAAAAATTCCAGGGATGATACTAACTTTTTTTCTGATTTAGTATGGAATATGAGTAAAATTTTTGTATTAAGGTTTAAATATGACTGGAGCAGGGAAAAAAATAATACCCTCACTAAAACCAATACTTTTACAACCATTGTATCTGCAAGCTTTTAACAGGCTTGGAAGGAAACATATAGAAAAGAGGGATACCATGCAATATTTTACAACAGAAATTAACAGGGGAACCAGCTTTCGATATTTAAGCTTTTTTTTAATTTTATTGTTTTTCTTTTTTTCTCCAGGTTGCAAGGGTCATATTCTGTCTTATATAAATCCTTCCGTTGATTTTAGCTACATAAAGAGAGTTGCTGTTGCGCCCATAATCAATCTTACAAACGATAAATTTGCCGGCGAAAAGGTGATGAGCGTCCTGGCTACTGAGATACTCAGGCGGGGCGTATTTGATGTTGTTGAATTCGGAGAGGTTGCAAAGGTTTTAAGAGAGGAAGGCCTTAAGCAAGATAATCTTGTTGGTAAACAGTTAGCGGCAAGAGCTGGGAAGCGTCTTAATATAGAGGCAATATTTATTGGCTCTGTCATGCAATACGGTGTTTCAAATATTGCAAGGAGTTCATTTTCTGAAGTTTCCATTTCTGTGAAACTGGTTGACGTCAACTCCTATACTATCCTTTGGGAAGCAACTCATAATATAAAAGGTGTGAATATTTTTGATCAATTATTCGGCATACGCAAGGAAAGTATTGAAGATATTTGTAAAGATGTTGTCGAGGAGATGATCGATACGCTTTTCGGTTAAAAAATTTATCAACTTATGAATCGATATCTTATTATATTTATTACTCTTTTTGTTTTCCCATTACAAACATCCTGGTCTGAAGACATTTGTGATATAAAAACAATTGCGCTTATTCCCTTTGATAATCTTTCAGGTGAAAATTATTCTATAGCGTTTAATCTTAATAATTCTCTATATGATTATCTTAAGAGAGAAAAATTGCATGTAATTAATAAAGATATATCAGAACAATTTTTTATTAAAAGAAGGATTCGCAATATTGGCTTGATAAATCGTGCAACTGTCAGAGAGCTGGGAAAGGCACTGAGCGTAGATGCTATAATCATGGGTTCGATTAATGAACTGTCGGGCGATAAAAATCCCAAGGTGAACATCAGTGTTCAGATGATTGATACGTTAGATTCGTCCATAATCTGGATGAATTCGGTTTCAATTTCAGGAGATGATTTTGCAAAGCTCTTAGGTATTGGCAAAATAAGATCCATAGAAAAGCTTGTTGAAATAGCTATCAACGATCTATTCAAGGATTTGCCTGAAACCTTTGAAGAAAAGAAAGAAAAAGGCATAGACATGCCGGCTTTTGAGATAGTGCAGGCAAGATTCTATCCCAAGGTGGTAAAAGGAGACAGCCTGGTGGGATTGATGGTGGAGTTCAGAGAGATTGCCTGTAAGCCTGAACAAATCTATGCTTTTGTTGAGGATATAAAAATTTCTCTTATTTCAGATGGCGGCAACTGGTTTACCGGTTCTTTCCCATCACCTGTTGTTGAAGGGACTTATATCCTGAAACTACATGCATACGGAAAATTTGATACACTGTATGTCTTTGATGCAATGGCAGCCCTTATTGTTGATAACACTCCTCCACTCATTGCTGCTAGGTTCCATAATACATTTATTTCTCCTAATAATGATGGAGTAAATGACCATGCTGCCTTTTTTCCGGAGCTGCTATCAACGGATTCATTGAAAAACTGGAGGTTTGAAATTACAGACAAAGAAGGGAAACTTGTCCGTTCTGCTGAAGGTGATGGTGATGATCTTCCGGATAAATTGGTCTGGAGGGGCGAAAATAATAATTTTAAGCAAGTTAATAATGGAATATATTTTTGCCGATTGTTTGTTGAGGACAAAGCAGGCCATGAAGTCTCAACCGATAAGATCATGGTTGTTGTAGATAGAAAAGCGCCTGAAATTGAGATAATTCTGGGAAAAATTGAGAAAGATATTATTTTATTTGATGTAAAATGTAATAATATCAGCGAGATCGTGGATTGGAGCATTGTAATATATAATCAGAACGATGAGTGTCTAGGCACATTCGGCGGCAAACAGGAGTTGCCCTCAACGTTGAGTTGTGTGCTTAATAATAGTATTGATAATAAAAAAGAAAAGTTTTTCTATTCACTTGCAGTTCGGGATGTGGCGGGTAATATGTTGTATGCTGAGATGCGGCCGGTTAAAATATTTGAGCCTGATGAGATTGCTGAAGAAAAGAAAAATTATGAATGGGTTGATGATTTCTAAAAATCGGAAATATAACATCCAGACTCTAAAATATTGCAGTTATTGTATTGCTATATTTATTTTATGGTTATCCTTTCTTCCCGGATGTTCCTTCCCACCTTCTCCAAACAAATTTCTTAAAAATAATTTTGAGGAATACAAAATTAAGCGGGTTGCAGTTCTTCCTTTTTATAACAGATCAACTACAATGGCTGCGGACGGAATTGTCACAAAAGCATTTATTGGGGAATTATATGATTCTGGAAAATTTGAAATAGAATTTTCGGGTAATGTAAAAAAATTTATTTTAAGAGAAAGAATAATAGTAAGAAAGGGGATTGGATCCGACCATATTAAGCTGATTGGAAAAAGGCTGAATGTTGATGCAGTTATTATTGGATGTGTTAAAAAATATGAAAGTGAAGGAAAGAAGGAAACTACCCGTATCCCGGTAAGTTCTGTTGACGTCAGAATGATTCATGCAGATTCTTGTTCCATATTATGGATAGGACAGAACTACAGAAGAGGAGACGATTATGAGACGATTTTTGGTATCGGCAGGATAAGATTCCTGGCAGATCTTTCTCGCATAGTTGTTAAAGAATTAATAGACACAATTCCATAAGGAACGTGGACGAATTAACTTCCACAAGTATGTACACAGATTTGGGTCGAATTTGTTCGATCTCAGATCACAAAAGTTGAAGGAATAGCTTACCTATTTCAATATTTTTGTGATTTGAGACCGGACAAAGGCGGCCTGAAGCTGTGATGCATAAAGTTTATTGAGATGAAAAAGTTTTTTAAGAAACATATCGATTTGATTATATTAATTTTTGTTGCTTCCGTGAATTCCGGATGTTTTTTTCACTCTGTTTTCCATGGTAACTCGTCGATTATTGCGAATGTTAATGGTTATAATATCAGTATGGATGAACTAGAGGAGAAACTATCAGCTATTCACAGAATTAAACAAATGACTAATCTTGAGGGAAGGGCAGGCAGTATAGATATTGATAAAGTTATTGAAGAGTTAATTAATGAACGCCTTATAATTCAAGAAGCCTGCATGGTGGAACTTGATGAAGATCCTTTTTTCAAGGCAAAAGTGAATAATTACACAACAAACCGTTCTGTAATCAGGTTAAGACAAGAAGAGGTTCAAAACAAAATAAATGTAACTGAAGATGAGGTATATGGATATTTTAAAAAATATTATGAAGAGGAAAAACATGCTTCGGATGAGATGTATGAAAAGGTAAAAAATAGTATTAAGAAGAAGCTGCTAAAAGAAAAAGAGAAAAAAAGATCAAATGATTATATTGCTGAGTTGAAAAACAAGGCAACTGTATGGATTGATACAGAGTTTCTTTATTCAAGGAGTTTAAATCAAAAAAAATGTGATAATAATATTATAGCAAGAGTAAATGATGCTTCTATAGATGATTGTGATTTTATAAAGGAGGCAAGAAGACACCTGTCAAAGCTCAGGGGCAATGTTTTAAATAAAGAAAAAATTAAAAAGGTAAATTCAGAAGTACTTGATAGTTTGATAATTTATGAATTGGTCGAACAGGAAGCCTTTAAGAGAAATTATTTGAATGATCCTTTATTTAAAAATAATATTGAAGAATATAAAGACAAACAGTTATTAAATTTGTTTAAACAAAAAATAATTCTTCCAAGATCCATTCCGTTGGAAGTCGAGTTGGTTGAATATTATGAAACCCATAAAGATGATTTTAGGAAAGATTATGAGGTTTGGTTTAGTGAAATGGTATTGCAGACTTTAGAATCTGCTGAAGTGGTATTAAAAGAATTAAGAGAAGGAGCGGATTTTGAATTTTTAGCCTCAAAAAAATCAGTGCTGGCTATGCGCACAGGAGTTAATGTATGGATACCGCTTAGGAGATTATCTTCTGATATTAGAATGGCAATAACTGACCTTGAGATTGGTGGAGTTAGTGACATCGTTGAAGACTCAAGGAAATATAAGATAATCAAGTTGAAAGGAAAAAGAGGCGGAGAACATAAAAAATTTTCCAGCGTAAAAGACAGGATCAAGCAAATTTTTGGGAAAAAAAAGTTTGATAATTGGATAAAAGAATATATAGATAAATTGCGTAATGTATCGCAAATTAATATTAATAAAAAAGTTGTTAATGGAATTAAGGGAACGGTATAATATTCAGCCTGAAGCTATGATGCATAGTTGGGGAGGTTATTTCGTCCCCGTTCCTTGGCACCTCTTGACGCCAAAATGGTCACGTTTTGTTCTATAGACTTTCAGATAATTAATTTCACAAGGATTGCACCCAACTACGATCAACCGTTAACAGTAAATCGTTACTTATTATGTGTAAGCTATTTGAGTTTATGAA
Source organism: Desulfobacteraceae bacterium (assembly GCA_014237365.1). Lineage (GTDB taxonomy): Bacteria > Desulfobacterota > Desulfobacteria > Desulfobacterales > ETH-SRB1 > B13-G4. The sequence continues at coordinate 9,608 of JABZFQ010000095.1, forward strand.
AAATATAAGGCTGCCGTTATGTTTTTTGCTTATCGTGGGAGTCGCGGCATGGGCTGTTGTTTCCTGTGTTCATAAGCCGTTGAGATTTGCGAAAAGATGTGTGGAATGTCATCAGGAAAAGATAGCGGTGTTTAAGGATAACAGGGTAGTACATTCTCCGGTTTCAAAAGGTGCTTGTGAATCATGCCACCGCCCTCATGGCATAATCGGCGGCGTTTATCTTAAAACAAATGAGAAAAAACTTTGTTATAGCTGTCATAAAGACAGCTTGAAGATGATGGAGAAAAAACACATACACGCGCCTGTTAGGGACGAAAAATGTGTCAGTTGCCATAATCCCCATGCTTCCATGAATAAAAATTTATTAAAAGAAAAAGATCATGAACTTTGTTTTACGTGTCACAACAAGGAAAGTTTTGAAAGAAAAACAAAACATAAACCTTTATTTAAAAAAGAATGTGTTTTTTGTCATAAACCCCATTCCTCAGATCATGAGAGCCTATTATTTGATTCTGTTAACAATGTGTGTGCTGAATGCCACAATTTTAAAAACAAGGGCTTTATAAAAAACCATTCGGGTTATGATGTATCAAGTGCATCTTGTGTTTCCTGTCATGCCGAGCATTCATCAAATAATGACAAACTGCTTAGGAACTTTATCCATAAACCGCTTGATAAAAATCAATGTAATGACTGTCATGGCGCGCCGGGCGCTTCTCTGAAAATTAAAGAAAAAGGCGCTGAGTTTTGTTACAAATGCCATACAGAAGAAAAAAAAGCATTTGTTAAAAACTATATGCATTCACCTGCAAATAAAGGGAATTGCCTTGACTGTCACGGCCCCCATTCGACCGATTACAAAGGAATTACGCTGCTTCCGGATGGTGAAATATGTTATAAATGCCATGAAAATACAAAGGATAATTTTGCTAAAAGACATATACACAAGCCGATTGAGGAGAAGCGTTGCACTTCCTGCCATGACCCTCATTCATCCGGAAATAAATATATATTAAAGAAAAAAGGAAAAACGCTTTGTTATGATTGTCATGATAATTCTGATTTTAGCAGATCCAATGTTCATGAGCCTGTTGAGGCCGGGACCTGTATAGTATGTCATAATCCCCATGCTTCTGATAACAAATTTGAGCTTAACTACCCCGAGATTGAGCAATGCTATACTTGTCATCAGAAAGAAAAGAAGCTTTTTGATAGTGTGAGCGTACATACGCCCATAAGAAGGGGGAACTGTTCTGTTTGTCATAACCCCCATTCGTCTGCGAGAGAGAATTTATTGGTACGGAAAGAGCGGGATTTATGCTTTAAATGTCACCAGCAGATGTTGGATGAAGTAAAAGATGAAGTCGTACACCGGCCTTTTGGAAGAGGAGAATGCCTGACTTGTCACAATGCTCATGCCGATAATAATCAATTTCATTTAATAAAAGTCGGCAGTGAGAATTGTTATAGATGTCATAATCGTCTTAGCGTTGCCGGCAAAGGCAGCGCCTACCGGCATATGCCTTTTAAAGAGGAAGATTGTACTTCCTGCCATAATCCACACGGCAGCAAAATAAAAGGGCAATTAAATAGACCTTTAGGCAATCTTTGCCTGTCCTGTCATAATGATACTGCTTCAAGACTTGACAAAGAAGAGTTTAAGCACGCGCCCGCGGAAGATGGAAAATGTTTGGAATGTCACACACCTCATTATTCTGAAATTGAATATTTGCTGGTTGCGGATGGTACTTCGCTGTGCAGCAAATGTCATGTTACAACGTTGCCCTTAATGATTCAGGCGCACAATGAAATTCCTGTCGAAAAGGCTGATTGCAGTGGATGCCATGAATCGCATTCTGCTATAAATAAAGGGCTGCTAAGACCGATTATGCACACTCCTTTTGCGGATAAGGACTGTAAGCGCTGTCATGAATAGGCTCAGGGTACAACAACTTAGGAACGTGGAGGAGTTAAATACGTAATGGTTTACAGTTTACAGTTGATCAAAACATAAAACTGTAAATCGACAACCGACAATAGACAACTGTGAGTTAAATACTTATGTGGCAAAAGAAAAAACTTCTTTATATTTGTATTTTTTTACTATTGGCTTTGATTTATGCATTTGCAGGCGGAGTTCACCCTGCAACTGCTGAGACATCCTTTAAAAAGTGTCTTGAATGCCATAAAAACCAGCAAAAAGAAATTAAATTAAAAGGTGCACATGCACCTTTTAAAAACTTTAATTGCGGCAGTTGTCACAATCCTCACGCATCTAAACACAAATCCCTGGTAAAGAAGGAAATCGGCAGTTTGTGCAAAAGTTGCCATAAAGGAAAAGGAGTTAAACAGAAATTTTCACATGATCCAGTGAAAAAAGGCAATTGTTTAGAATGTCATGATCCCCATGCATCAAAGGATAGAAATCTGCTTGTCGCAAAAGGAAAAGGACTTTGTTTTAAGTGTCATAAAGCTGAAAGCATTTTTCCTGGTAAAATAAAACATGAACCCGCAAGAAAAGGATTATGCCTTAAATGCCATAATCCTCATGGATCTGATGATTTTTCGCTACTTCGTAAGAATAAGGAGAAGATTTGTATATCATGTCATTCAACAGAAAATGCTAAAACAAAAAAAGCGCATAAATTTTATTCTGTATCGGGTACTGAATGTGTTTCATGCCATAATCCTCATGGGGCAAAAAAAGATGATTTAATAAAGCAGAATAAACATAAACCTTTTGCTAAAGGCAATTGCCAAAAGTGTCATAACTCTCCGGAATCCAGCAATCCTTTGGGGTTGAACAAGAAAGGATCTCTAGTCTGTTTACAATGCCATAAAAAAGTAGATGAAGATTTTAATAAGATTAATAATCATTTTTTTGATGGTGTTTTTTGCATCAACTGCCATAACCCACATGCTTCAGATCAATCAGGAATGAAAAAAGGTGTATTGAAAAAAATATGTTTTAACTGCCATCAGGACACAAAGTGGCGAATGTCTGATAAAAAGACAAAGTTTTTACATCCTGAGGTGAAAAAAGGAAATTGCAATGGCTGTCATGATCCTCATGGTTCAAACATCAGGTTGCTATTAGTGAATAATGAGCTTATTCTATGCACATCGTGTCACAAAAGGCACGCCAGCTTCTCTCATCCAATAGGGGATAGTGCCATTGATCCTAGATCCAAAAGAGACATTTCCTGTATTACCTGTCATACATTGATGGCCTCTAAGCATGAATTTTCACTGCGATTTGATGGAAAGAAAGAATTGTGCATACAATGTCATATATCATATTAAGAGGAACAGTGTGTAATGATTAAGAAATATATATTGGTTCTTAATATTTTTATGCTTTTGATAGTACCTTTGAAAGCCTATGGCAAGAAAGATGCCATTAATATAATTACTACATTAGGCAGCAACCAGGATATTGGGATATTGGGACTCATTGGGGGTGTCTTTTTTGATGAAATTAAAAAAAGATTATATTTCACAGATTCTTCAAACTGTCGTATTCTTTCCTATGATTCTGAGTTTAATTATCTATCTGCATTACATCCTAAGGGCGACCTGAAAAATCCCACGAGCATTTTAAGAACTATTGATGGAAGATTTCTTGTTGTTGAGCCATCAAAAAGGAATGTCGTTGTAATTGATGTAGTACAGAAGTTAATTAATACGTTAGATTTAGCAGAAGTTTCTGATTCTGCTACCTTCAATCCTGGAAGAATGACAATAGATTCTGACGGCAACATATATATTATAGACAGAGCTAATAATAGGATTCTTGTTTTTAATTCAAACTTGAAGTTTAACAAAGAAGTAATCAAAAAAAGTAAAATAAGATTTAACGATATCAAAGTTGACAGACAGGGATATATATATACTCTTAGCACATTAGAAGGAGTTGCAAGAAAATACGACAAGTCGGGCAAGAAAATTTTAGAATTCGGACGTCGAGGAAAAAGCAGGGATGAGTTTAGTTTCCCTACTAGTTTAGCCGTTGATAAGGGGCTGATTTATATCGTGGATCAGCACAAGAATAAAATTTTTGTATTTGACAGAAAAGGAAAGTTTGTTTTTAATTTTTCAGGACTAGGATGGATAGAAGGACGTCTATCAATGCCGTCCTATATATTTATTAACAATTCCAACACCATATTTGTTGTTGATCGTGATAACTCAAGGGTAAGCATATTTAAATAGCGGTTTACGATTTTTTTAATCCACAACTTAGGAATGTGGAAGTTAATTCGTCCACGTTTCTATACAGGCTCCCTAACAATGAGTTCGATAGCTTTTCTTGCTGTTTCAGCGGCTTCAGGGAAAAATTGTTTGAGCGCCCTTATGTGCCTAAGGTTCTCTGCTGTTCTGAGTATCAGCATGGCAAGATCACCTTCCGCTATTTCGGAAACTGAAACAACTTTTTCCCAGGGCTGTTCTGTTGCCCATGCATAAATAGTGATGGCAGGGGTTAGAAATAGAGGCCTGACCTCAAATCCTTTTGATACCATAAGCTTGGAAAATGGCCTGAGTGCCTTTGTTATCTTAAGAAAAACTGATAAAAGATCTTTTGGCATAAATTCCTTATCAATTCTATCCTCTGTTTCTCTTTCATTCACAAATGATGCTATTATGGCAGCAAGGATCGCAGGATTTGATTCGGGGAAAAGTTTTAGCCTGAAACCCTCAGCAATCAATAGGGGTTGATCAACTCTTAACATCGAAGCCCATATTCCGTCTTCAGTTAGCTCTCCGTTATTTTTTACGTAATCTGTTTTTTTTAAGAAATTGAGATGGCGAAGAAAATCCTCAGATAAATAATTATAGCTGTTTTCTATAAATCTTTTGGCGGATTTTTTCTCTTTCATGATTAAATATGCAGTAAAAGATTTTTTAAGCAGATCTTCAATTTGATCAGGCGAATATGATAATAGTAGATTAAGAACCATTGAAAAGTTGATTCTAATTTGGCTTATTACATCTGAAGGAGGCGAACTTATAAGTTTTGCAATTAATTTTATATCCATAAATTTTCCAGGGATTACCATTGCAAACCCAATATTATCCATGCCCCTTCTGCCGGCTCTTCCTGTCATCTGATGGAATTCAGTAGAACTCAGTGGTACAAATTCAGTGCCGTTGAACCTGTCTGAATTTAAGCAAACAACTGTTCTGGCTGGGAAGTTCACTCCAGCAGCCACGGTTGACGTAGCAAAAACAGCATCAAGAAGTCCTTCATTCATAAGTGTCTCAATTACAAGTTTCCAGGCAGGCAACTGCCCGCTATGATGGGCTCCTACTGAAAGATTTTCAAGATGCCATAATTGGCGATGTTTGGCAATGTGGGGATTTTGTTCAGCAAGTTCATTAATTTTTTGGATAATTGCTGCTTTTTTGTGCTGGTCACTCAGAATATTTTTCATGCACAGATCAAGCGCATTGTCGCAGTCTGCCCGTGATTTCAAAAAAAATATTGCGGGTAGCAGCCGATATTTTTTCAATACCTTCAGGATATCCCCAAAGGGCGGCAGCTTGCCTGGAGCAGAAAGGCGCTGGGAATATTTGTTGCTGATATAATCGTTAACTTTTTTATACAGTCTTTTTTTTCTATTTGTGATAGATTGCGACATCAGGGGAAGAAGAGTTCCTGAAGGATGAAAAAAAAAGGCGAAAAGTGATACCGGCCTCTTATTTTCTTCAATAACAATGCATTTTTTTGAGCGTATTGATGAAAGCCAGTTGGCTATCTGCTTTGCATTTCCGATTGTGGCAGATAAAAGTAGGAGAGGAATTCTTGAAGGAAGATAAATCATTATTTCTTCCCATACAACCCCTCTTTCTTCGTCGCCCAGGAAATGAGCTTCATCAAGAACTACAAGGTCGGTTGATAATGTTTTTCCTGAATGCATGGCATCATACAATTGGTTACGAAGAATTTCGGTGGTTCCAACAATGATTGGTGCATCAGGGTTTTCTTTTCTGTCACCGGTTAATATGCCGACATTTCGAGCGCCGAAGATTTTAGCAAATTCATTATACTTTGAATTAGTTAAAGCTTTTAAAGGAGATGCATACCAGCACCTTCCTCTTCTTTCAAGTATAAGAGAAATTGCCTGTTCAGCTATCCAGGTTTTACCTGCCCCTGTTGGCGCGGTAACAAGGCAGTCTGCTTTATTAATTGCAGAAATCGCTTCGAGCTGGAACTTGTCAGGTTTAAATTTTGTTTTATCAGGCACGCCTATTAAAGCAAAAATTTTTTTTAATCTGGCATCTGCTTTGGGCTCGATTTTCGGTGATTTTGATTTTCTATTGAATTGATGCTCTTTTTTTTTATGTCTAACCGGATATTTTTTTCTATACATTATTCAAGGTTCAGGGTTCAGGGGTTCAGGGTTCAGGGTTAAAATGATGAAAGAGAGGTTCGATTCCGATTTCATAGCTCTCTATCCCTGAACTTTGAACCGTGTTAGCATTTTCTTTATAATTGCTTTTGCGGGCGAATCTATATTAAATGGCGATATTCCATTAATGTCCGCTTCAATTAAAGCATTATCATATGGCAGGAAAGCTATAAATTCGAAATCAGAAAGATGTTTTTTCAGGAATTCTTCATCTTTATCGTTGCGTATCTTGTTTCCAACAACCTTAATATTAGTAAGTCCGATTTCTGATGCCAGCTTTTTAATACGTTCTGCGGTATCAATACTTCGACGCCCCGGTTCTACCACTACAATAAGTTTGTCTACCGACATGGCGGTAGCTCTTCCTAAATGTTCGATTCCCGCCTCCATATCCATTACTACAACCTCATTCCTTTGAAGAACAATATGTGTTATAAGTGCCTTAAGAAGTGTGCTCTCAGGGCATATACATCCGGATCCGCCCTTTTTAACACCTCCCATTCGTATGAGCTTAATGTTGTTTAATTTTACGGATAAGGTGTCGGGAAGGTCGTCAACTTTGGGATTAAGCTTAAAAAAGCCGCCCATTCCTCCTGGTTTTGCTTTTGTCCTTTCATAAATAAGTTTCTTCATTTCAGAAATAGCAGCTATTTTATCAGACTCGACAATGCCTATAGCTGCTGCAAGGTTTGCATCAGGGTCTGCATCTATTGCCAGGACATGTTTTCCTTCCTCATCCAGAATACGTATAAGAAGAGCGGCAAATGTCGTTTTTCCTACACCTCCTTTTCCGCTTACCGCTATTTTCATCAATAAATCCTTTTGGCATCCTTCATTTTAGACTCTGTTCCACTGCATCCAACCATAGATAACTGTCAATACCAAAGTATAGACCGTAAGAGCATAAAACCATTTTCCGGCGAATTTAGGCGTTCGTACAGGGGCTAAATTAAGCATCAGAAATACCATCAATAGTGCATAAAGGATTATTGAAAAAACTGTGTGATTAATAAAGCCTTCAAACAAAAACACAAAAGCTAAAATAATAACATTGTTGTCTAATGCCAGCCCTATGTAGGTTTTATCGTCAATCAGTCCGAAAATGTTGAAATAACTCAATCGGATAGCACTGGTGGCGACAATAAGAAATGCTCCCGGCAGGAACCATGGACTGAACTTGCCATAGCTTAAGAGAAAAACAGCAGGGAATACTCCAAAACTTACAATATCTATCAGTGAATCAAGCTGGCCCCCAAAGGCACGATGGTAATCTGTTCGTCCCGTCATTTGGCGAGCAATGATTCCATCAGCCCAGTCAAATAAAACAGCCCACAGAACTCCAATTATCGCAACAGGGAAATTGCCCAAAATAGCGTAGTAAATACCAAGCACCGCACATAACAGGCCTGCAAGCGAACAGATATTGGGAAGCTCCACTGCAAAAGAAAGCATTGTGGGCGGATGTGGTTGTTGAAGTTTGGGATTTGTCATTATTTTTATGCTTCTTTAGTTTTTTAAGTCCATTACGTCAATTAATGCCGCGACTAATTTACAATTCTCTGCTTCTGTACGGCTGGCAATCCGAAGATAACGTTTAGAATCCGGTTGAGTTTTGCCCACACAGTCCTTTATGTACATATTATATTCAATAAATAATTTTTTCGTAATTTCAGGAGCACTTTGCACATTATCGGGCAGACGACAGAAAATAAAGTTTGCATCAGGTTTGAAAACAGTCATACCTTCTATATCACAAAGTTTTTTATACAGGTTGTTTCTGTCTATTCGCACTTGTTTACAGCTTTCAATAAATTCCTGTTTGTAATCGGGTAAAAGCCGCAGAAACTCTTCTGCAAATCCGTTAATATTCCAAATATGCACGCCGTTTCTTATCGCTTCAGCAAATTTTGAATTTGCTGTCAGCATATAACCAATCCTGAGCCCACAGATACCGTAGGCTTTGCTCATGCTTTTAAAAATTACCATATTCGGATAATTTTCGATTTCTTGTTCCAGGCTTATTTGATCAGGATTCTCTGTAAAATCTAAAAATGATTCGTCAATAATCAGCATGCAGTCATGAGTTTCAAGTTTTTTTGCAAGCCAAATGAGATCAGGTTTGGGAACCAACATAGATGTTGGATTGTTAGGCGTTACTACAACAGCTACATCTGCTTTTACTCTGATAGCTTTTGCAGCAAACTTATTCACATCCAACTGGAAAGATGGGAACTCAAGCGGAAATTCGATTACCTGGCCTGAAGGCGCAGCATTGGCATATTCATTAAAAGAAGGGACAGGAACGATTAACTTGCCTGATATGTGACCGGATACTATTTTTATTAATTCTGCAGCTCCGTTTCCCACAACAATTCTTTCGGCGGGTTGGTCAATTATTTTGCCAATAAGCCCTGCAAGAGCATTCTGTGCCATCGGATAATTCAGAACAAGGTCGTGAATTTGATCTTTAAGATTTGTAAAAATAGCCTCTGGCGGGAAATAAAGATTATAAAGATAGGCATGATCTATAAAATTATGCCGATAGTAACCACCGTGTTGACCGGAGATGAATTCATATTTTTCAGATTGAGTCTTATAATTATTTTGTGACATTTAAGATTCCTGTTGCTTCCCGGGGAGATGTTACAGCATTGATCAATTCCATGTTAAAAAAATCAAGCTGAGAAAGAGCAACAACTTTCGTGGTCGTATAATTGTCTGATGAAAATAGTTTTTCAGCCTCTGCCAGATCTTCAATGGTGTCTATTTCATACCATGGCTTGCCGTCAAAAGAGACAATTTTAAAAGAGAGGCTGCCATCAGCAATCATTTCCGCGAATACGGTTTCGTAATAGTCATTTACTTTGCCATCTGAAATATGCCGGTCTAATTTTTTTACAATACAATGCCACGAAGTAAGTGAAATGCTGTAAATATTAACAGTCTTATATTTGTTCTCACCAAAGGAGTATGTGTTGCCCTCCCAAAATGCTTTAACCTGTTGAGATTGATTGATTGTAACACATGTCCCATTCATCCACGGTTGCATTTTTGCAACAGCTATTCTGTCAGGATACAGCATGGCATCCAAAAGTGATTCATCAAAAACAAGATCACTTTCGAATAGCAAAAATGGCTCATTAATAATTTTACGTGCCATCCAGAGAGAATAGATATTATTGGTCGTCTTGTATAACGGACTGAAAATATAATCGATTGTGATGTCACCTACCTGATTTCCCAAAAAATTTCTTATATGATTTTCAAGATGTCCTGTGATAACAACCAGACGTTTGAAACCATGCTGATTCAGACCAGAAATCAGACGTTCAAGTATTGATATGGCATTGACTATAGTTAGGCATTTAGGCGCATTCTGCGTCAAGGGATACAGGCGGCTGCCTGTGCCGGCTGCAAGAAGTAATGCGGTGGTCACACATTCATTACTATGGTAGCTATGCTTCAAATTTATTTCCTTTTCTTTAAAATATAATGATGGAGAAAAACGATTGCTTCAGAAATGAAAACAGCTTTTTTGGGCGCGTCCTAAAGAATAACCATGTTCCCAAATTTTCAAGCAATTATCTAAATTAAAAAGATAACGTATAGAGTTTCATCCATTGTAACGCAGGACAAGGATACTGGGAAAGCCCTGTTTGGCAGAAACAGTTTGAAAAAGCTCGGACGATACATTTTCTCAAAGGGATGGTGGATAAAACTTTGTTGGATTGGGCCGCTCAGATCAGCAGCTAATTACCTACCATTATCTATGGGGATTGTAAAGCTGTGATTCTGTATCAGGACAATTGCATCAAAAAGTATCAGACATTTGGTAATAGTTCAGCTATTTTTGACAGGATAATTTAGCCCTCTTTTGCGCTACCTATAATTGTTATCTCAACTTTTCTTCTCCTATCTTTATTATCATGATTGATAACCACAACCTGCTGCCACATGCCTGTTATTAATCTGTTTTTTCTGATCGGCAATGCAATAGATGGACCTAACAAGGCAGCCTGAACATGACTATGGCCGTTTCCATCGTGCCATGCCTTTTCATGCTCATATTCCAAACCAGGAGGAGCAATTCTGTTGATAGCTCGTCTTAAATCTTCCATCACGCCTGGCTCAAATTCAATTGTGGTTATAGAACCAGTCGAACCAACAACTGTAGCATTTAATGTTCCGTTTATTATTTTGGATTTTTTAATCAGTCTTTGAAGTTCATGGCTTATATCAACAATATCAATTCCTGTTTGTAACTGAACATTTATCTGATCAAAATATATCTTTGAGATGTTCATAAATTTACCCCTTAAATCTAAAGCCATCTTCCAATAGGAAACAATGAAATCCGTTTTTTGAAATTAATCACTATAATCCCTGAAACAACAAGTAACAAGGCTATTATGATATTAAAGGTAAGGGGTTCATTAAGAACTATCCCGCCCAGCGTAACTCCGGCTATGGGCATAATGAAAACAAAAGAATGAAGAGCTGTAGCTCCATATTTCTGAAGCATCATATTCCAGGCCATAAAACCAAAAGCAGCAGTAACAATACTTTGATACAACATAGAGCCCACAATTTTTAAATCAATGTATGCTATCATGCTGGCATCCCACAAAAAACCCTCAATAAAAAATAAAGGTACAGAAAAAATCATGGGATAAATTACAATATGAAATGCTTTGAAAGAATTTATTATCCTTTTAACATAAATAATGTTGCATGCCCATAAAAAGGCAGCGGCAAGAATAATAAGATCTCCGCTCTGAAAGTTTGCTGTTACATCTTCCTCAAAAAAAACAAAAGCAACACCTGCAAAACCAATAACCATGCCAATTATTTTCCGTATTGTAATCCGATCTCCAGCTAAAAAAAAATGAGCCAGAAAAAGAACAAAAAAAGGTAAAATATTAACAACCAGAGTTCCTCTGGAAGCATTTGTTTTACTTAACCCTAAATAAAACAGGGATAGCTGAACAGTAAAAATTATTCCTATAACAAAAAGCTGATAAATCTGCCCCTTCTTGATATTAAATGAAAGACCGCTTGTCTTTGCCCACAGGCAAATAGCTATAGAAGCTATTGTGAAACGTAATCCGGCTGTTGTGAAAACGCCCAGGCCACACAGGCTGATTTTAATGGCAACAGCATTGGCCCCGAAAATAATGCATAAAAATACACTATAAATGCATGCTAAAAAAGAAAGCTCATTATTACCCGAAGTATTTTTAATCATTGCAACTTGTTACCTTCTAAGGGCTCTGTAAAAAATAACTTGGTAGAATTTGCGTCCAAATTTGCCGTAGATTTAATTGATCTGATTGAGCAAAACCGCAGGATTAGATAGCTACTTCGAGGACTTTTGCGAATGAAGACCGATTAAAGATATGGTGAAGTTGGGATGCAAAAATGCCAAGTTATTTTTTACCGAGCCCTAAGGTTATTAACTATCTGTTTATATGGAATCAAACAATTTACTTCAACTTCTTTTTAAAAAGAATATATCTCGGAAGGTCATAAATTGCGTTTTTTCCGGTGAGCAATGAGCATCAAGAGCAAAGCGCGAAGCAAGCTATTTCAAGCCTGAGCAACGCAGCTATTGGTATTCAGTGCCGGCGAAAAATTACAAATTATGGCCTTTCGAGGTATACCTATGGATCAAACAAAATACCATGACGTGCCTTAGGAACAGGGACGAAATAACTTGAGTGTAACCAAAATAAAACAATGCCATCTTGATGATGGTTCCCTATTATGTGATACAATTCGTTTTTAAATAACGTAGGGGCAACGCCTGTGGTTGCCCTTCCGCCATGTGGTTGCATATTATCAGGGCAGGCACAGGGGCCTGCCCCTACGGGATATTGCCGAATACATTGGGCCGGATTTTCCGGAGGTTCGAATCGTTTTGCACATTCCACCAATATCTCGCA
>JABZFQ010000010.1 GCA_014237365.1 Desulfobacteraceae bacterium
ACATTGCATTACATGAAGCAGAATGCCAGGAGCGATAAACCGTTTACTCTCAATACTCATGTGAGGAAGAGGTTGGAAGGTTGGGAACAAAGAGTTTCTGTTAATGGATAACATAAAAAAGTGATATAATATTTTTCAGAAATAGCATCCGAAATTTCATATCTCTCAATTTGGGAGTAAATGTCTTTGTAATCGCCTTCTTTTAGTATCGCATGACTGCGCCGCGATGCACGGGAGATAGTTGTTAAAAGATAAATCCAATAGTTTTATATCCATTCTTTGATTATCGATTTAATGGTGAGATGTTATGAAAAGCAAGGTTTACAGGAAAATAATGATCGCAACCGATGGATCAAAAAACGCCAAAAAGGCAGTTTCCTGCGGAATTGAAATCGCAAGGTTAAGTGAGGCAAAGGTATATGCTGTACATGTTGTGCCCAAATATCTTTCTTTCTCAATGTTCACTGGCCCGAGACCGCCGAGCTGGGACGAAGTGTATGATATACTGAAAGAGGAGGGGAATGATGCACTTGAATATGTGCAGAAGGTAGGAGGAGATGCCGGTGTAAAGGTGGAATCCGTCCTGCTTGAAGGACATCCCGATAACGAGATTATCGATTTTGCAGAGAACAATGATATTGACATGGTGGTAGTAGGCACGCTTGGGCTGGTGAAGGCCACACTTGGTGATACAGGAATAGAAAAATTCCTGCTTGGAAGTGTGGCAGAGAATGTTATCAGACATTCCAAGGTACAGGTGCTTGCTGTGCGGTGAAGATAATAGGTCGTGCTCTCTGTGAAGGAAGAATACGGGAGAAAGAAAGGAATACGTTCTCCCAAAACGGCGATTATGCAAGCAAGTATCAACAAATTAAAAGGAAGCAAACTATATTCTGAGGAATTGGACATCGACTTGAAGAAAAACGATGATAAGGAACTTTTCAAGTGGTTTTTGGCCAGCATCCTTTTTGGAACAAGGATCTCTGAAACAATTGCAAAGAACACATACAAAGCTTTTGAAAATTATGATCTTTTAGAGCCAAAAAAAATACTGGATGCGGGTTGGGGCCTGCTGGTGAACCCTGTTATGAGAGAGGGCGGCTATGTGCGCTATGATTGGAAAACATCCACACAAATTCTTAAGAATTGTGAAATGCTTGTGACAGAGTACAATGGGAGTTTAAAAAATTTACATAAAGAAGCAAAAGACAACAAGGATTTGGAAAAAAAATTAATGGATTTTTATGGTATCGGTCCAGTAACAGCGAATATATTTCTGAGAGAATTAAGACCATTATGGAGAAAGAGCGATCCAGAACCGTTGCCGATTGTAAAGAAAGTTGCCGAAAAATATGAGGTAGATATAAAAGAATATAACAGGAAAAGTTTGGATTTTGTTAGGATTGAGGCAGGTCTAATAAGATTGAGAAATGTGATAAAGAAGGATTCGATTCTATAATTTTTAGGTATCAATGACGATACCGTGCCTCACACTCAGAACATAGATCATGACCTTTCAGATCAATATCCTCCGGACAATTTAAGAAGTGCATTACACACTGACTGTCAGGACAGTGCCCGCTCCCGAATCTGATATTATCTTAGCGGCAATCGCTTTTGAATGTTAACGGCAATATGCCAATGCGTTATGTGTATGTACTGTATTATGTAATGCAGATGAATATTGAGAAGTAATTCTTAAATATCCCCATTATAAATCATCCATTTAATGGCTTCGTAAAATTCCTTGTACTGGCCGGATTTGGCATTCTCGCCCCCTTTCATCCAGTTGCGGAACGTCTGGTAGGATATACCTGCAGCTGGAGCAGCGTGTTTGTATGGCATCCCTCTTCGATATTCCCGCACAGGATTTTCAGGACTTCGGAATCGAGTTTACCTGTCCGACTAACTTTCGCCATGAACAACGGTCATGGGAAGCGATATAAAAAGGAAAGTTCAAGAACTGTCACATGACGTCCCTGTTATACAAAATGGATGTAATTTAGCAGCTCACACACAACGGACAGCCAAAGTGCTTGTAAATCTTTTCTTCGTATTCGCGAGTAGATATATCAGGCCATTTATCTTCTGAAAAACCCGGTGCACTATCAAGCGTGGA
>JABZFQ010000380.1 GCA_014237365.1 Desulfobacteraceae bacterium
ACAAGGTTGTTTGATTCTCATATTGTTTTATTCTTTTTTTTGCTAAATTTACATATTCTTCCGAAATATCATATCCAACATAATGTCTACTGTCTTTTGCAGCAGCGAGGCAAGTAGTACCACTACCACAAAATGGGTCTAAAATAATATCTCCCTCAAAACTGTATAATTGAATAAATCGATGTGGCAATTCTTCAGGGAATGGAGCAGGATGACCAATACTTTTAGCTGAAACAGCTGGAAATGTCCATACACTTTTTGTCCATTCCATAAATTCATCTTTATTAATTGTATTTTTTTTATCTCCTCGTTTTCTTGAATAAGATTCTTTTGAAAATACTAAAATATATTCATGAATATCTCTCAGCACTGGATTTGCAGCCGATAACCAGCTACCCCAAGCTGTTGATGGACTAGCACTTGACGCCTTATTCCATATAATTTCACCCCTCATGAAAAAACCTATATCAAGCATATCTTCAATAATATAGCTATGTAAAGGGATATAGGGCTTCCTTCCAAGATTCGCTACGTTTATACAAACTCTACCACCTGTAACCAGTTTCTTATAAGTTTCTTTAAAAACAGTTTTCAACAAAGTTCTATATTCATCTATAGATAAATCTTCATCATATTCTTTTTTAACATTATAAGGTGGTGAAGTAACCATTAAATGGACACTATAATCAGGAATATCGTCCATAACTTCACTTGATTTACAATGGATTTTATTAAGATTTTCAGTTGGTATTGATCTTTCAATAAATTTTACGTTTTCAGGTGGTTTATTATTAGCATACAATTTACTATTATAAAATTCCGAAGAATCATGATTAATTCTACCTGAAGTTCCAAAAGAGCTGGTTTTGGTTCCATTGCGCATATATCTTTTATCTTTCATAATTTCACTCATTAATAAGTTTTAAAAAGACTTCGCCCTTCTTTTCATACGTATTTTCGTGATTTGCGACTTCAATAATTCTACCCAATTCATTTTTAGTTTTCATACTGGAAAAGAAATTTCTTTTATTGAATAGCAATGATTCAATAGATTCTTGGAGTTCATTAAAAGTATCAAAACGGAAAAATCCTTGTTTATCTGTTTGTTTAATATTTTCGCCATTGTTATCTAACGGCTTAGGATTAACAGACCAGAATCCCTGAATTATACCTGAATTTTTTAAATGATCAACTTTGGAATAATAACTGCTTGTAATTGGTGTGTTTCCAATAATAATGATTGGTATTGTCGAAGCTTTAAAATTTGAAACCCTGATATTTATACTCTTGCCAATCGCTTTTAACATTGAATCTGAACGCAGTAGGCCCGGATTCCCTTGATGTGTTTTAAAATCACCAATACAAGCTAAATTAATTTCATTTTTATCATTATGAAATTCCCAATTCGAGACTACTGACATTTTGACTTCGAATATTGCTAAGATATCTTCTGGCTCTTGAACAATGTGTTTATTAGATGAAATAACTACATCAGCGGGTGAATTTCTTGATAAAGCAATTTCATTACAAATAGCTCCTTTAACTGCAAATAAACCACAATCGTTTATAATCTCTTGAATTAGGTCCGTGGTCCATTTTTCAGTAAAATTTCCAATAAGCGAATTTCGGCTTTGAAGTGTGCTTTTCTTACCACGATAGCCCTTAGGCCAATATGCAAGATGCTTATTATCATCAGTAATATAAAACAGCTGTTCAGGTGTAGCATATTCTAATGATGAACTGAAAAATCGTTTTTCAATTTCTTTGTTCCAAAGTTCCATAGTATTTTAAAACTCCTTTACATAAATCTCTGAAATGTACTATAATATTATTCACTCGACTTTATAAACATTTTGCATATGACTTTTAGATAAATCAATTTCACCAACATCCTAAATGCCACCATCATTTTATGTAATTTCAAACAGTTTCCGAAAAGTCAAGTTAAACAAAAATGTTATGAGCATTAAAATAGACTTCATTTATATAATCTCACACAATCCTAATCATAATGTTCTATTGTTCATGATAACTTATATACATGCAATAGTTGTATATACAATTAATGGTTGAGTTTCTATTATGAGCCCAAGCCTGACAGTGCCTTTTGTG
>JABZFQ010000008.1 GCA_014237365.1 Desulfobacteraceae bacterium
CAGACAGCATTTATGGCTTATTTTCGCTTTTTGAAGTATCTTTTTACATAAGTTAACTGGCAATTCGGATGCTAATGAGAATATCTGCTTAAAAATGCCTTGCGTCGGGAATTGCTGATTTACCAGTTTACACTTTTTTCGAAAAAGCGTGTATTATCGAATTGAATGCCGATATCGAAACTGGAAACTGAAAATTAGGTAACGCATCTACATCTTTGTATTTTTCCAATTTCCAATTTCTATTTTCAAATTTCACTGCCAAAACACAAGATCAACAAAGTGTAAACTATTTTTGACTTGTCGTGAAGGATGCCAAATATTTCTTTGTCCGCATAACCCTACAACGACATTTCGCTCAGCGCGGCCATCTCTTTGACCTTCCTTAATTAGTGTAGGACGGGTACCTGTATCCTAATCATAGGGATAAAAAAATAGCCGAACTAACCTTTTACAAGGCAGCCCGGCTATCTTTTTAGACCCGTGACTTTCCGTCCTCCGATTACTCGAAGTTTGGCTTTATCTTTGATAACAATTGTTGTTAAAACGCAATTTCTATACCATTTTTTTATATCAAATAAAATATTCACTAACTCATAGATATTTCAGCTTATTCACATATTGGCAGACCAAAGGCCTCTTCATGTTTTATTGAAATATGTGAAATTTACCTCCCATTTTTGTGGAAAAGTTTACACAATTACATAACTATTTGATTTTTTAAGGGTCTAAAATTTTGATGCAATTGCCCTGAGCCCGTTTTTTTATTAGGTTGACTTCTAAAGAAAAATAATTGTATTTTATTCAGCTTATGGATCTGGAACTTGTAAAAAGAGTCGGTATCGCTGCTGCTTATAAAGGCGGAATAATTCTTCGGTCCTATCTTGGCAAGTTATCCGGTATTAACAAAAAAGGTGAAATTGATCTTGTTACAGAAGCTGACATTGGATCAGAAAAAGTAATAATCGAGACAATATTAAATGCATTTCCAGATCATTCCATATTAGCCGAAGAAAGCGGTTTTAAGAAAGGCAAAGCTGATTATGAGTGGATTATTGATCCTCTCGATGGAACAACAAACTTTACTCATCAGCTCAGCAGTATGTTTTCCATATCCATAGCTTTTGCCTTGCAGGGAAATATAGTTCTCGGCATTGTCTTTAATCCGGCAACAGAAGAACTTTTTACCGCTGTAAAGGGAAAAGGGGCTGAATTAAATTGCAGACCAATAAAAGTTTCAGGCTCAAAATCGGTTTCAGAAAGCCTGCTTGTAACTGGTTTCCCTTATGACTTTAAAAATATTATCGACTCCTTAATGATCCGCTTTTCTAATTGCCTTAAAGCATCCCAGGGTGTTAGAAGGTTAGGTTCTGCGGCGCTTGATCTTTGTTTTGTGGCCTGCGGACGATTCGATGCCTTCTGGGAACAAAATCTGAAATCCTGGGATACATCTGCAGGCGTGCTGATCGCAAGTGAAGCAGGAGCTGTTATAACAGATTTTTCAAACAAGCTGTTTACGATCGACAAAAAGGAAATTCTGGCCAGTAACGGAAAAATTCATGATGAGATGCTTAACTTACTAAAGGACAGCGTATGAAAAAAAAATTAACTAATAATATGTCTTTTGATAATTATTTGGGATGTTTTGGCAATTTCGATATCAATGATACTATATGTAAAAAATATTGTTCGCTAAGATTGCGTTGCTCTATAGAATGTGATCAAAATATCAGACTGGAAATATTGAATGACATTGTATATTCAGATGCTCTATCACTAAAGATACAATAGGATTGAAAAAAACGTAGGCTGAACGCTTACATATTAAGGAAAAATTTTACCGGGATTTAATACACCGTTTGGATCAAAAATTTTTTTTATTTTTTTCATAAGGCCGAGCTCCACGACCCCTATCTCTTTTTGAATATAAGGCGACTTGGTTATACCGATACCATGTTCGCCTGAAATAGTTCCGCCCAGTTCGAGTGTATATGCAAACAGAGCTTCAACTGCGGCTTCTGCCTTTTTAAGATCTTCTTTATTCTTTTTATCAAGCATTATATTAAAATGAATATTTCCGTCGCCGGCATGGCCGAAACTCAC
>JABZFQ010000222.1 GCA_014237365.1 Desulfobacteraceae bacterium
CTTACTTTCCGCGCATAAAGAATGTCAATATTTTCGAGTTTATTTTGACTGCGAGGCCGACTTCCAAAAATCGTTCTCTCTAATATTTAGTAGACTCAATATAAGTTTTTGATCTTCATTTAAACTATCCCTGAACGTTTCGACAACTTGCGAGTTCTCCATTACTTTGTAAGTACAAATATTATCAAAACGATCCAGGATTTTACTAGTAGTAGGATGAATCGCTTCGCGTTGCTCTGGATATACTATAATTGTTTCAATTTTGCGTTCTTTCATCTTATTACGCACTTCACGTTCTATCAATGCTTGGATAACAAGAGCGATAAAAAATCCAAACATATTAGCTTCAATGCGCTCTATCTTTTTGAACAATAGCGGTGCTGCATTATGAATCGTTTTAAATTGACTAAATCTTTTTTCAAGCCTTGGTTGATATTTGTAAGCTTTTAATACTTCTTTTACCGTTAGATCGTTATCCGTACATAGCAAAGGAAAAACACCATCGGCTTGTGCTTCTTCCTTTAACACCTGCTTTTTTTGTGTCCAGGAAAGCGTAAAAAGTTTGTTCACGCCTGTCCTATATTTAGTGTTTTTCCCAGGCCGTCCTGTGCCTATCTGAACTTGATATTTTTCTGTTATTGTGCCGATTGAAATATGAAAATAATCTTGCAATTTATGTTCTTCGACAATTTGTTTTGCTGCTGATTCAATCGCTGTGCTTGTTTTCAGGCCTCGCTTATTTATTTTTCCATTGAGCACCGCTAAACACTGCTCTACTTTTTCCAGATGCTTGTCTCGGTTCTCGCGATCCCGTTTACGCTTCTCACTGGAATATATCCAATGGATCTTATAACCTCTTTTAATTGTAAAAAAGTCTCCTCTAAAGGCTGAAAAATACTCGTTTTTGTCATCACTGCCAGGCTTGCGTCTTCGCCAGATGATGTCTTTCGCCTTTTTCGTTTTTCTAACTCTTTCTCTAAACGACTCAACTTCATTCCAGGTTTCAGGAATAATGGTAACGGCACGTCCACCTTTACCCACTATGTAGCTTAGCTGTTCATCCGTACAAAGCTTGGAATCCGCCACATAAAGAAAATCAGGGTAACCCGTTATCTTTCGTAATGTATCCCAGGTCTCAATGTGTGTCTGATCATCGGTAACATTTCCCGGATAGCATTTATAATGCACCGGCACGGCACCATCGCCTGCTATACTAAGACTAAAAACCAGCTGCTTAAGATCCGGACGGTGATCTTTGCTATGTCCCTTTTTAAGTTCCAACCCAGTTCTTGTTTTACCCGGATACCTGCCAAATGCCTTTATCGAGGTTGAATCATTGCTTAATTGCGTAAGGGCGATTTCGAATTCTTTAACAAATGACACTACAATCTCGGTCATTAATGAGGCTCGATCAACCAGGTATAGTTTATTGAGTACTCTACCAAATCGATCATCGTTAAATTTAACATTTTCATAGTCTTCATTGTTGATGCACCTAAAATCTATAGATTCAACCCATTCCTCCATTTCATACAGCGGGTCCTTTCCCAAAATAAGGTTATAGACCAGCAACACCAGTGTCTCAACGGCAGGAATGTCTTCGTTGCCATGAACTGGAATGTATTTGTATAAAATTTCTTTTAACCTCATACGCTTGGCGATAGCATGAATGAGGGGCAAACCGCCGACCTGCAATCGCTTCAGTGTTCTGCTTTTTGCCGATTGATTCTGATCCATAATCATAGATTTTAACCTCAATCACATGAAGTTTTTTACAAAAAACAAACCAACTAAATTTTGTTCATAGCATAGACATTTTATCGTGTCCAGCATGGCCTCATGTGTTATGATGGGAATATTTATAGATATTCCCTATAAACTATGATTTATGGCTATTTTTAGATATTATCTCCGTTTATCTGTTTCTATACAGATTTCAATGATTTTTATCATGTTACTATTTAAAGATAAAATATGATCTTGACTAATCTAACTCTTTATGTTCAGCATTACTTTGCCGCCACATCTGATAGTGCTACGGAACTCAATCAAACAATTTTAGCATTGGCTGCGATGT
>JABZFQ010000166.1 GCA_014237365.1 Desulfobacteraceae bacterium
CAGAATTTTCACATGACCAATTAAACCAGATAGAGGCCACCGATCAGTAATTTCAACTAAAACTCAGGGTGGTCAAATTTGGGTTAGCACAGGTGGTCAATTTTCGGTTGTCATTTCTATATCTGAGCCCCGCTCACAGCTTCAGACATTCTTGTGCAGTAAATATGCTTTCCTCCGGTGCATCGCTTACTGAAATAAAAAACCATTTAGGACATGAAAAGCTTGAATCAACCATGGTCTATCTCAAACTGAATTTGTCCAGGAAAAGGCAGGTGCAGAAGAAGTTCGTTGAATATGCCCAATCAATATTATCTGATGATCCCAAGATAGAAGAACTGATTGATTGGGAAAATAAAGAAGAAACTTTAAACTGGCTTGACAGTCTTTAAGGAGAACTTTATCATGAGCCAGATTGAAAGAACTAGGTCTACGTATCAATTATTATGTTATCAGTCTATTTTGAACAATGCGATAATTATGGATAACATCTTGTATTATAAGTACATTTTTATTATTGAACCTTTTTACTAATAAATTCATATATTTCAATATATTATAGAGACTCGCAACATAAGGGTCAGGTCTTCATTCTTGACACTTTTAACTTATCTTCCCGCAGAAACGCGGCTTTATTGGTTTTTTATTGTTTCTTCTCAGTTTTTTCACTTCTTCCAGAGGCAAACTGGTTTTCTTTGCAATAGTAGCATCATCCAATGCGTCCAGCAAATTGATCGCCACATGCAATCTTTCTTCTTCTCTGCCTTCTTCTCTGCCTTCCAGCTTACCAACGCCATAAGATGATTCTACCATGCTAGCTTGATAATGCAGATTATCAACATAACGATTATACTCAAGACGTTCGTCTTCGGGAAGTTTGAGCATATCAAGCTGCTCTTTGGCCTTTTGTAAGCCTTTAGCCTTGAAAGTATCTTCTATCTTCTCATTTTTTAAAAAATATATCCATTCATCCAGCTTATAAATCTTCTCTTTGCCATACAAAGCTTGCTGACCTTTATCTAAAAATAACTCGTCATAGGTATGCAGTCCTTGAAATGATGTGGTTCCATGATAAATATAATCTTCTCCCTGTCCAAGATTAAAATAAAGAATGTTAACCGAAATAACCTTTACTACCTTTGAATAAGGTTCTTTCTCCTCAATATGCTCGGTGATTACCCTGGAGGTGCCATAGAGTATTCTTTGCAGGTAATCAATCTCTCGTTCATATTGCACTTCTATGATGATTATTTCGTTTTTTTCATTTCTGACCTTCAAATCAACCTTGTTGAATTTATCTGCACGGTTTTCTTTATTGCTTTCACTTTCAAGAACTTCGAGGATAGTAATGTCTTCCCTGATAAGTTCGCTAAGAAAACCTTCGAGGATCTCAAAATTGGCCTTACTTCGTAAAAGCCGTTTCATTGCCCAGTCAAAACTGATTAATTTTCTTGATGACATTTTTTCTCCTGAGAAAACATAGGGTCAAAGGGGAAAACAGCGGAGTCACATCTTAAATATTAACTATTCGAGCTCTGATCTTGGCGACTTTTCTTTTCAGTCTTTTATTCTCGGCTATCTCTCCGGCGATTTTATTATATCCGGCGGTAATGGCCACGCCTGATATGCCACCAAACAAATCGCCCAGTTTACTGCACGTTGTGCCGCTAAGGTCTCTTGCAAGATAGATTGCAAGACCTATCTTTGTTTTTCTTGCGTCCTTGCTGCATCCAAGTTCATCGCTAACAGTCTGAAGAATCTTTTCAATTGATACCTTTGGCTTGAGTTTCTTGAGCTGCGGAATCTCTTTTTCGTCGTTTCTAAGCAAAAGAAAGGTATCTTTTACCCAATTTGCAAAATCGCTATCTCCTATAATAAAATCACCGATAATATCCTCTGAGGATTGAGATGAATATAACGTGAAAGGGGCTTGAGGTATTCATCAGCTTTTATTAATATGGACTTGAATCTTCCCTGGAAAAGATGGCCTGATCTCTGACGTTTTTTGTTGTAGTATGCGGCATAACTGACATTAATCCATTGCATGGCAAGACTTAGATTGGCCTGAGTAGTTTTTATCAATAAATGGTAATGGTTGGTCATAAGACAATAGGTGAGTTCTCTCGACATCGCAACTATCTATAATCATTGAAATATATTCCTGATAGCTAATTGTTTCAATCCCTTTTTTGCTACCGCAAGGAAGCTCTCAGGATACCTTACCCCAAACGAACTGGTCAATAGCGGCAAGTTACTGACGAGATCCGCCAAAAAAATTTGCCTCTAATTATCCCAATGGTATGGACAAAATCAAAATTTTGGTTATATTTATGATGGGCATGTTTTTCCGACGAATGCCACTCGGAACATAATAAAGACAACCCTGTAAACATCGCCAATTGCTTCATCATGAATACATCGACCATCTTGAAAAGCATATAGAATCCAGATTGGATGATTTCGAGATCTCGCGCGGGGTGGATCATTTTAACAAGGAAGTCCACATGGACATTGAATTTCATGATCTGTTCGGAGGTTTCACTGATTTTTGTCGAACACAGTTCAGATAGCGAGTCGTAACCGTCCCCCAAATTTTTTCTCTGCTCTCGGGATGTTATCCCGAGAAAGCTCTATGTATGAATAATTATAGAAAGTCGTTCTATAGCCTTTTCAAGGTATTCAAGAAATTTTTTCCTGTCCCGGATAGTATGAAATATATTCTCACCAGCGTTTCCCCTGTTAATTAGTATCTGCTGATTTTCTCTTTTCTCTTGATTTTCATACCGTTATGCTTATTTTTTACTCATTGGTCTGAGTGTTTATTTGGAATTTATGACAAAATTGTAATACGGAGTTTAAAA
>JABZFQ010000002.1 GCA_014237365.1 Desulfobacteraceae bacterium
GGTCTTTGAAAGGCTTGAGCCGTAAGTAGGGAAACTTACAAGTCCGGTTCTTAGGGGGGCGAGTGGATTGGTAACAATCCTGTGGGCTGGCAACAGCCCCCGCCTACCCGACTATATTATGCGTTGAAATATAATGGTTGGGTAAAACTTAAAGATGGATGAAAATAATTTAAAAAATGGAAGATATTTACTTTTTTTAGATATTCTTGGCAACAATTCTCATTATGCGCTCGGGTTCGTTTCCAGATACTGTGTGAGCAGCATTTTGTCACGATTTTTCGCGGTTGGAAAGCCGTTTCCACAAGGATAAGACTTCATAATTCGATATTCCCTGTTCGATATTCGACATTAAATTAGTATGTTAGATGAAAAACATTCTTTATCTAAAAAATGTCACTTTTTTGTATTACACCCAATGAAAATTGCGGATGTTTTTCCGACGCGTAGCGGCTTCGTCCAACGACTCAAAGAAGAAGATTATGTAGTGGCGGCACGACAACGTTACCTAAGGAACATGGACGAATTAACTTCCACAACTATGCATCACAGCTTCAGGCCATTTTTGCCCGATCTCAAATCACAAAAATATTGAAATAGCTTGCTATTCCATCAACTTTTGTGATTTGAAATCGAACAAATCTGACCCAAATCTGTGCGCCTACTTGTGGAAGTTAATTCGTCCATGTTCCTAAGTTATTTTATGCAAAATTATAAAATGAAGACAATAAAGGTCGCGGTTACAGGTGGTGCCGGTTCCGGTAAATCTTCTGCCTGTAATATTTTAAAAAAAATGGGCGCGCAAGTAGTTTTTTCCGATGTTGTTGCAAGAGAAGTTGTTTCTCCTGGCAGCCCTGCCTATAAAAATATAATTAATTTCTTTGGAAAAGGGGTGTTGAAAGAAAACAGCTTTCTGAATCGTAAAATGCTGAGAAGCATTATTGCAAATGACGCTTCTGCACGTAAAGCCCTGGAGAGAATTGTACATCCTGAAATAATAAAGTTTATTCAGTTAAAAATGAATAAGGCAGAAAAAGATGTTAAAAGATTTGTTTTTGTAGAAATACCTCTTCTTTTTGAACTTTGCCTGGAAGACCTGTTCGATTTGGTCATAACGGTTAGCGCCGACTATGAACTGCGAATTCAAAGGCTGATGTCCCGGGATAAAGTTTCACGCTATGATGCAGAATCCCTTTTCAGCTTACAGATACCTGAAGAAGAAAAGATTAAACGGGCTGAATTGGTTATAAAAAATAACGGTTCAATCAAACAGTTGATAAAATCAGTTGAAGTTTTATATAGTAAACTAATAAGAAAATACGAAAAAAGTATTGAAAGTGCTTGACAAACAGAAAATCGTAAGTTAATTTTTATTTTATTAAGGCAGTAAGCCCACCTATTGGAGAGAATACCTTTTAAATTCTTCTTAATTAAAAAATCACTAAACTAAACAAAATTATATTCCTCCAGAATAGAGACCTTTGAAAACATTCATTTTTGTTCAAGTTTAACCTAAGTTGAGCATTTTTTTTTGCGAAGAAATGTGCCAAGATTTTGATACAGTCCCGTCTGGGTGGGGACTGCGCAAAAGATTGGTGCAGGTCGAGTAAAAAATCGCTCAACTTAGTGATAAGTAATGGGGTAAATTTTAATGAACATAGTTGAGTTAAAAGACAAGAAAATAAGTGAACTGACAGATATGGCAAAGAGTTTTAATATTGAAGGTGCTGCCGGAATGCGAAGGCAGGATCTTGTTTTTGCCCTTCTGCAGGCCCAGATTGAAAAGGATGGTTTAATATTCGGCGAAGGAACACTTGAGATATTGCCTGACGGATTTGGGTTCTTGAGATCGCCTAATTCCAATTATCTTCCCGGCCCTGATGACATTTATGTTTCTCCGTCACAGATACGTCGTTTCAATCTGCGGACAGGAGATACTGTGTCGGGGCAGATCCGACGGCCAAAGGAGTCTGAGCGGTATTTTGCGCTTTTGAAAGTTGAGGCTGTAAACTATGAAGATCCTGAAGTGGCAAGGGAAAAGATCCTTTTTGATAATCTGACCCCGCTTTATCCTGACAGAAAAATAAACCTTGAAACTTCTTCAGATAATTACTCCTCACGAATAATGGATCTTATGATTCCTATTGGCTTTGGCCAGAGGGGCCTGATCGTTTCACCTCCAAGATCAGGGAAAACGATGCTTTTGCAAAATATTGCCAACAGCGTTATTGCCAGCCATAAAGATATTATTCCTTTTGTTCTCCTGATTGATGAACGCCCTGAAGAAGTAACGGATATGCAACGATCAGTTAATGCGGAAGTCATAAGCTCAACTTTTGATGAACCTGCTGAAAGACATGTGCAGGTCGCTGAAATGGTGATCGAAAAGGCAAAAAGGCTGGTGGAACATAAAAAGGATGTTATTATTCTGTTAGATAGCGTGACAAGACTTGCGCGTGCCTATAATTCTGTTATGCCACCGAGCGGAAAGATCCTTTCCGGAGGAGTTGATTCAAACGCTCTCCAGCGGCCGAAACGTTTTTTTGGCGCGGCCAGAAATATTGAAGAAGGAGGAAGTCTTACTATTATAGCAACAGCGCTGGTTGATACAGGAAGCCGGATGGATGAAGTTATTTTTGAAGAATTCAAGGGTACAGGTAATATGGAAATTCATTTAGATAGAAGGCTTTCTGATAAAAGACTATTCCCTGCGATTGATATAAAGAAATCAGGTACCCGTAAAGAAGAGTTGCTGTTGGATGAAGAAACTCTTAACCGTGTCTGGATATTAAGAAAACTCCTTTCCTCATTAAATCCTTCAGACAGTATGGAATTTTTACTTGAAAAAATGATTGGAACAAATGATAATAAAGATTTTCTAAATTCAATGAATTCATAAGGGGTATAAAATGAAAGCTGATATACATCCTAAGTACTCTGATACCACAATTAAGTGTGCATGTGGTAATGTGATGGAAATCGGTTCAACAAAATCAAATATACGAGTTGAAATCTGTTCAAAATGCCATCCTTTTTTTACAGGTAAGCAGAAACTCATTGACACAGCCGGTAGAATTGAACGTTTCCGCAAAAAATATGAAAAATTTCAGAAGTAATTTAAACAGTTGTCAGTTCACGGTTTGCTTTTTTGAGTAACCGTAAACTGTAAACCGTACAATTTTAGTAACAGTTCAACTACTAAGGAACGGGGACAAAATAACTTCTCCAAGTAGGTGCATAGATTTGGGTCAGATTTGTTCGATCTCAAATCACAAAAATTGATGGAATAGCCTATCTATTTTGACATTTTTGTGATTTGAGATCGGGCAAAGGTGGCCTGAAGCTGTGATGCATAGTTGGGGGAAGTTATTTCGTCTCCGTTCCTATGGCACACAACCCATAATATCAATTAGGTAAGTATTATTTATGTTTAATAAGCTAAAAGGGGTTGAAAAGCGCTTTTTAGAATTGGAAGAATTATTGGGTAATCCCAAGATAATTCAGGATCGGGATTTATACCAGAAGTATAGCCAGGAACATGCTGAACTTAACAAGATTGTATCAGTTTACAGGAATTACAAACAGATAATAGAAGATCTTGAGGACAGCAACGAATTGCTGAAGGATGCTGATCATGAAATAAAAAATTTAGCCCGGGAAGAAGTTAACTCATTAAATACTGAAAGGGAAAAGCGGGAAGAAGAGCTTAAAAAGTTACTTATTCCCAAGGATCCGCTTGATGAAAAAAATGTATTAATTGAAATAAGAGCTGGGACAGGAGGAGAGGAGGCAAGCCTGTTTGCAAATGATCTGTTCAGAATGTACAGTAGATATGCTGAAAACAGATCCTGGAAGGTTGAGATCATGAATCATCATACAACAGGCGTAGGTGGTTTAAAAGAGATTGTAGCGATGATCCATGGTAAAGGAGCATATAACCGCTTTAAATATGAGAGCGGTACTCATCGTGTTCAACGTGTCCCTGTAACTGAAACTCAAGGAAGAATACACACCTCTGCGATTACAGTGGCGGTTTTGCCTGAAGCGGAAGAGGTTGAAGTCCATATTGATCCAGGGGAAATTAAAGTTGATGTATATCGTTCAAGCGGACCGGGAGGTCAATCTGTAAATACTACTGATTCAGCCGTGCGTATTACTCATCTGCCGACAGGCCTTGTTGTTACTTGCCAGGATGAAAAGTCACAACTGAAAAATAAAAACAGGGCAATAAAAGTTTTGCGCGCCCGCCTTCTTGACAGTAAGATCAGAGAACAAAATAAAAAGAGGTCGGAAGAACGGAAAAGCCAGATAGGAAGCGGGGATAGAAGTGAAAGGATAAGAACATATAACTTTCCACAGGGCAGGGTTACAGACCACAGAATCGGTCTTACCCTTTACAAACTGGAAAGTATTATGCAGGGAGATATAGAGGATATAATAGATCAGCTTACAACATTTTATCAAACTCAGGCATTACAGAATGCAGAATCAGCCGAACTCAGAGTTTCCTGAATGGACAATAATTAAACTCCTCAATTGGACTACTTCGTATTTTAAATCCCACAACATTGACAGCCCGAGATCAACCTCTGAAATACTTCTGGCGCATACATTAGGCTTAAAAAGAATAGATTTGTATTTGCGCTATGATCAGCCGCTTACTATTGATGAACTTTCGCTGTTCAAAACATATATAAAAAAAAGGATTAACAGGGAACCAGTTGCATATATCGTGGGCACCAGGGAATTTTGGTCCATGGATCTATCTGTAACAAAGGATGTACTGATTCCACGCCCTGAGACTGAATGCCTTGTTGAGTCAGCGCTTTCACTTTTGGAATTGGGTCATTGGCCAAAACGTATTTTAGAGCTTGGTACAGGTTCCGGCGCAATAACCCTGGCGCTTGCATCTGAAATGAAGGAGTATATCTATTTTGCGTCTGATTATTCAGTTGAAGCCGTTAAACTGGCATTTATGAATGCAACGCACCATCATCTTGATGGAAAAATAAATTTTTTTTCAGGGGATTGGCTTGACCCGTTAAAAAATACCGGGCAGCTATTTGACATGATTATATCCAACCCTCCTTATATCAAGACGCTGACCTTACCTGAACTCCAGCCTGAGATACACAAATATGAGCCCCTTAGGGCTCTTGACGGTGGTAAAACCGGTCTGGACTCAATTAAAAAAATTATCTTTGAGGCTCATGTTTTCCTTGTACAAAAAGGAATCCTTTTGCTGGAGATAGGACATGATCAAAAAAATCAGATCAAAAAAATTATAGATAATTGTGGGAATTATGAAAATGTTGTCTTTAAAAAAGACTACAGCGCTTACTATAGGATGGTTTGTATGAGGAAAAAATAAAAAACTATTGCAGAGCATTATAATATTTGTTAATTAAAAAAGGTTTATAACAGTTTGCATTTTTAGGAACGTGGACGAAATAATTTCCCCAAGTAGGCGCACAGATTTGGGTCGAATTTGTTTGATCTCAGATCACAAAAGTTGATGGAATAGCTTACCTATTTCAATATTTTTGGGGTTTGAGATCGAACAAAGGCGGCCTGTATGTTTTGATCAACCGTTAACGAGTCGCACGTCTTTGGACCTTTCCCCCGGTGCTCCGCATGGCGGAGTCGGGAACAGGGATGATGAAGGCGAAAGAATAACCATTTAATTAGGGGAATACAATATGCCTTATATTACAATGAAAGAACTCCTTGAGGCAGGAGTACATTTCGGTCATCAGACAAAGCGCTGGAATCCCAAGATGAAACCTTATATCTTTGGAGCAAGGAACGGTATTTATATTATAGATCTTCAGAAAACCGTTCGTATGTTTAAAAATGTATATGACTTTATAGTTGATTTGGTTGCAAATGGTAAGTCAATCCTTTTTGTAGGAACCAAAAAGCAGGCGCGCGAATCTATTTATGAAGAGGCCAATAGATGCGAGATGTTCTATGTCCATAACAGATGGCTTGGTGGAATGCTTACAAATTTTCAGACAATAAAACAGAGTATCGACCGCCTTAATTATCTCAATAATATAATAAATGATGAATCAATTAACCTTTTCCCCAAAAAAGAGAGATTGAAACTTCAAAAATCCCGGGTAAAACTTGACGACGTTCTTGGCGGAATCCGTTCCATGAATAAGCTTCCGGGTGCTATATTTATTGTTGATCCCAAAAAGGAGGCAATTGCAGTTCGTGAGGGAAAACGGCTGAACATTCCAATTGTTGCTATTGTTGACACCAACTGTGATCCAAACGAGATAGATTACATTATACCTGGCAATGATGATGCTATTCGGGCGATAAGACTGATTTCATCCAGAATTGCTGAAGCTTGTATTGAAGGAAAACGACTTTTGTTAGAAAAAGAGCAGGCTGAGGCCGATAAGGAGATAGAGGATGAAGCCGAAGGTTTACCAGTAGATTCAGAGTTAAAACCCGGTGAAAGAAAGGTTATTGCAGACGGCTCTGATGGGCCTGTCGTTGAAATAATCAGAAAAACAGCTCCTATAGCTTCTTCAGAAACCTTAGATGATAATAAGAGCGAAGAATCAGGAGAAACTACTGAAGCAAAGGATATAGGAGAATAATAATGACGGCAATAAGTGCTACAATGGTCAAACAGCTCCGTGAAAAGACCGGAGTCGGAATAATGGATTGTAAAGAAGCGCTTTCACAGAGCAATGGCGATATAGATAACGCAGTTGATTTTTTAAGAAAAAAAGGTTTGGCAACAGCGCAGAAGAGAGCCGGAAGAGCTATGAGCGAAGGATTAATCCACCCTTATATCCATATGGGCGGCAAGCTGGGAACACTGGTTGAGATAAACAGTGAGACCGACTTTGTTGCAAAGAATGATGACTTTAAAGAATTTGCTAAAAACATAGCTATGCATATAGCGGCAACCAATCCTGTTGGAATTGCATCCGATGATGTGCCGGAGGAAGTCATAAACAAAGAAAAGGAAATATATCGTGCCCAGGCCATTGAATTGGGCAAACCCGAAAACGTGATAGACAAAATAGTTGAGGGAAAACTAAACAAGTTTTATAAGGATAACTGCCTGTTGAATCAGGCATACGTGCGTAATCCGGATGTGAATATATCGGATCTTTTAAATGATCTGATTGCAAAGATGGGTGAGAACATAACAATTAAACGTTTTGTAAGATTTCAGATAGGAGATTCTTAAGCCTTGACACTTCCTCTATACAACAAGGTTTTGTTAAAATTGAGCGGTGAAGCTCTTATGGGCGATCAGACTTTTGGTATCAGTCAGGAAGTGATAAAATATGTGGCTGAAGAGGTCTGTTCGATATTTGATTTAGGGGTTCAGATAGCTATCGTTGTCGGCGGTGGTAATATTTTCAGAGGTATTGCCGCCAGTTCATTTGGAATGGATAGAACTTCTGCTGACCATATGGGTATGCTGGCAACAGTAATCAACAGCCTCGCGTTGCAGGACGCACTTGAAAAGAAAGGTGTTCAGACTCGCACTCAGTCTGCAATATCGATGCATGAGGTGGCTGAACCTTATATTCTGCGTAAAGCTATTCGCCATCTTGAAAAAGGACGCGTCGTTATTTTTGCAGCAGGTACAGGGAATCCCTATTTTACCACAGATACTGCTGCGGTTTTAAGAGGTCAGGAGATTCATGCTGAAATTTTGCTAAAAGCCACCAAGGTTGCAGGCCTGTATGATTCAGATCCTGTTGTAAACAAGGACGCCAGGTTCATTAAAAAAATCACTTATATAGAAGTTTTGGAAAGGCAGCTCAAAGTCATGGATATGACAGCTATCTCTCTCGCTATGGAGAACCAGCTTCCTCTTGTTATTTTTGATATTAAAAACAAGGGAAATCTCAGAAAGATAGTATGTGGAGAGAAAATCGGAACCAGGATAAACAATTGATGACAAAAAGGTAAAATTATATGCTGGAATCCATATATAAAGAAACAAAAGAAAACATGAGCAAATCAATTGCCGCCCTTAAAAAGGATTTAAATAAAGTCAGGACCGGTCGTGCTTCCCTTTTTTTACTTGATGGAATATTTGTTGATTATTACGGCACCCGGACCCCAATTAACCAGATGGCCTCGCTCTCAGTTCCTGAAAGTCGCCTTATTATAATACAGCCCTGGGATGTTACTGTAATAAAGGAGATTGAAAAGGCAATATTGAAATCCGAGCTGGGCATCACTCCTTCAAACGATGGTAAGATTATTCGTATATCCATTCCACCGCTTACTGAAGAAAGACGTAAAGAACTTGTAAAAATCGTACAAAAAATTTGTGAAAACTATAAGGTGGCAATGCGCAATATCAGACGCGATTCAAACGAACTGATCAAAGGTTTAAAAAAGGATGGTGATATTTCAGAAGATGATGCTTTCAAAGCACAAGCTCAGGTGCAGAAGATAACGGATGAACAAATCAAGCTTATTAATGACGACATCTTTAAAGAAAAAGAGAAAGAAATCCTTGAATTCTAGTGAATCCTCCTCTGTTAATGCAGATATTGATCCAGCAAATCTTCCCTGTCATGTCGCCATTATAATGGATGGTAATGGTCGCTGGGCGAAAAAGTGTATTTTAAATCGCATTGAAGGACACAAAAAGGGTGCTGATGTTGTTCGAATTATTGTTAGAACCTGTCGTGAAATAGGCATTTCTATCCTGACTTTATATGCTTTTTCCACCGAGAACTGGCAGAGGCCAAAGACTGAAATCGCCGCTCTCATGACCCTCCTGAAAAATTTTCTTAAGTCAGAGCTGAAAGAGATGCTGGATAATAATATCCATCTCAATGCCATTGGACAGATAGAGAAGCTGCCGGAAGATGTTCAGCGTGTTTTGCATAAGACAATATCTCTAACAAAAAACAATAATGGGTTGATGCTTAATCTTGCATTGAGCTATGGAGGGCGTGATGAAATAGTCAGGATGGTCCGGGAAATAGCAACAAAAACAAAAGAAGGCAAGATTGATTCTGACTTAATAACGCCCGAACTCGTATCTGATTTTCTTTACACAAAAGGAATGCCGGATCCGGATCTGCTTATAAGAACCAGCGGTGAAATGCGCATAAGCAATTTTCTTCTTTGGCAAATTGCGTACACGGAAATTTTTGTTACAGAAACCTTATGGCCTGATTTCAGCAAACAGGAGTTTTTGCAGATTTTGAAAAACTATCAGCGCCGTGAACGCAGATTTGGAAAAGTTTAAAACACAATAAATGATTTAGGAATTGAGGAATTGAGGAATTGAAATCAATAGAATGCCTTCAATTCCTCAATCCGCAATTAAGCGATATGCATTTAAAACGGTGGATTACAGGCATTGTATCCCTCCCCTTTCTTTTTTTGATGATTTACAAAGGGGGGGCATTATTCGCTATTTCGGTGAGCATAATATGCTTTTTAGGCCTGTGGGAATATTTTCGTATTGTTTTTAATACAAAAGGTAAAACCATATCGGGCATTATCTTGCTTCTGGCCACATTTGTCGGACCTGTCATTATATGGGCGGCTTATAAAAATGCATTAGATTTTATTATAATTATAGTTGCTTTTAATTTAATTATTTCCGGCCTGTTTACCCTTACACAGTTTAAATCCGATCCGTTCATACTTGAAAATTTCACCAGGCAGATTCTGGGAATTATTTATATTCCCATATTACTTTCCTTTTTAATTCTGATCCGTAGCGGAGCGGACGGAATGCTATGGATATTTTTCCTTTTATTTGTTATTTTTGCTGGTGATATTGGTGCATTTTATGTTGGTTCTTATTTTGGCTGTTACAAACTCTGTCCTTCAGTAAGCCCCAAAAAAACAATAGAGGGTTCAATCGGGGGGCTTTCTTCAAATTTGGTTGTTGGAGTAATTTTTAAGTATTTTTTTCTTTCTTACTTACCATTGGGAGCAAGCATCCTTTTATTTCTTTTTATTGGTATCGCAGGCCAGGTGGGCGATTTGTTTGAATCAGCGCTAAAACGTTCCGCTGATATTAAGGATTCCGGTTCAATATTGCCGGGACATGGCGGCATCCTGGATCGTATAGATGCCCTTTTGTTTGCTGCTCCTGTGGCATATTTTTTTAAAGAATTTATATTTTGTTAAGATTAAAATTAAAATTGAAAACTGACTATTGAAGATTGAAAATTGGTGGTACGCCTTCGACGTGCTAATTTAAACAATTACAAGATGTTAAGGAACGTGGACAAAATAACTTCCACAAATAGGCGCATAGATTTGGGTCAAATTTGTTCGATCTCAAATTACTATTCATGAAAAATCTTTCAGTCCTTGGATCTACTGGATCCATAGGACGTAATACTCTCAAGATTGTAGAAATGTTTCGTGACCGGTTTGAAGTCAAAGCTCTTGCTGCGGCCAATAATGTTGAATTATTAGCCATACAGATTGCAACATTTCATCCTGAGATAGCGGTGGTTTTTGATGAAAACAGAGCTTTAGAGTTAAAGAATATACTTCCGGCAGGAACTGGCGTTGAAATATTGTATGGAAAAGATGGTTACATAGCGGCGGCTACTTATGATTCTGTTGAAATGGTTGTAACAGCAATGGTAGGTGCTGCAGGATTGATGCCTACCTTAGCTGCAATTGAAGCTGGAAAGAACATTGCACTGGCCAACAAAGAAACTCTTGTGATGGCTGGTGAGATCGTTGTAAAAAAAGCAGCGGAAAAAGGTATAAGCATACTTCCCATAGATAGCGAGCATAGTGCTGTATTTCAATGTATTGCCGGCCAGCGCAGAGAGGATATGAATAAGATACTGCTGACAGCTTCCGGAGGGCCATTCTTGAACAAGCCGGCAAATGAATTTGTCTCAATAAAACCAGAGGAAGCTCTAAATCATCCTACATGGCAGATGGGCAAAAAGATCAGCATAGATTCAGCTACTCTTATGAACAAGGGGCTTGAGGTAATTGAGGCAAAACATCTTTTCGGGGTATCGCATGATATGATTAAGGTTGTGATTCATCCGCAAAGCGTGATTCACTCAATGGTTACCTATAGAGATGGGGCGGTTATTGCTCAACTCGGTATCCCGGATATGAAGGGAGCCATAGCATATGCAATATCTTATCCGGAACGTCTTAGGCTTAAGCAACCGATTCCGGATTTTGTAAATATTGGGGCGCTTACCTTTCAGCAGCCTGACTTAACAAAGTTTCCATGTCTTGCACTGGCTTTTAAAGCCTGCGAAACAGGTGGAACAATGCCTGCTGTTTTAAATGCATCAAATGAAGTGGCAGTGGGGGCATTTCTGGATAAACGTATTTCATTTACCAATATTCCGGAGTTAATAAAAAATACAATAGAAAAACATTTATCTGTCAAAAATCCAACATTATCTGATATCCTTAAGGCAGATAAGTGGGGTAGAAAAACAGTTGAAGAGCTGATAAGCTGATAAGCACAACAGCTCAACAGCTTACAATAGGGACCATTGTAATTATGAGCACAAGTATATTTGCATTTATAATAGTATTAGGAATACTTATAACATTTCATGAACTCGGCCATTTCCTTGTTGCCAGGTTGTTAGGAGTAGGGGTAGAGAAATTTTCCATAGGGTTTGGCCCCAGGATATTCGGCAAAAGGATAGGCGATACCGATTATTGTGTTTCGGCAATTCCCCTTGGCGGTTTTGTAAAAATGGTAGGCGAGGACCCAAATGCTGATGTCAGTCCTGATAATATATCTGTTTCTTTTACCCACAAGCATGTCTTAAAACGGATTTTAATTGTTGCTGCAGGCCCTTTCTTTAATCTTCTCCTCGCGATGATAATTTTTTTTGGAATGTTCCAGATTTATGGAACTTTTATTGTAGAGCCTTCCATAGGAGAGGTTAAAGAGAATAGCCCAGCCTTTAGAGGAGGGCTGGAAACAGGCGATAGAATATTAGCCATTAATGAAATTCCCATTGAGAGCTGGGACAACATGGCAAAAATTATTTCTGACAGCAATGGAAAAGAGCTTGAATTATATATTAGCAGAGATGAGTCTGTTACTTCATTGAAAATTAAGCCAGAACTAATAACTTCCAAAAATATTTTTGGCGAAGATTTCCAGCGTTATGTTCTTGGTATTACATCTTCAGGAAATGGTTTTTCAAAAAAATTGAATTTTTTTCAGGCTTTTTCAGAGAGCATAATACAGACTTATAACATTTCAAAGTTAACTATAGTTAGTATTGTAAAGCTGATTCAGGGTACCATCTCGGCAAAAACTCTGGGCGGTCCGCTTATGATCGCACAGATGGCAGGACAGCAGGCCGAAGAAGGAATATCAAACCTGTTGTTTTTTGTAGCGCTGCTTAGTATTAATCTTGCCATAATCAATTTTTTGCCCATACCTGTTCTGGATGGCGGTCATCTGGTTTTCTTTTTTATTGAGGCGGCAACAGGGCGTCCAGTAAATATCAGATTTCGTGAAATTGCCCAGCAGGTAGGTATCTTTGTGTTGATTTCGCTCATGATCTATGTGTTTTATAACGATATTACACGCATGTTTTTTAGTTAGTTCAACCCCTGAACCCTGAACCTCGAACCATTATGCCTAATAGACTGGAAATAACATTAAAATCCGATTTGTTTGATGCCGAGGGCGAAGGTATTCGACAGAAGGCAACGCATTACTTTGGGATTAACCTTTCACAGGTAAGAACAATTCATGTAATTACTATTGATGCCAATCTGTCGGATGATCAATTGAAGAAAATACAAACAGAGGTTTTTACAAATCCTGTAACGCAAATTTCTTCTTTTAAGCCTTTGCCTGTTGAATTTGGCTGGACTATTTGGGTCGGCTACAGGCCTGGAGTTAAGGACAACCCGGGCAGCACTGCGGTTGAGGCAGTGGAAGATATTCTGGGAGTAAAGTTCGGTCCAAATGAAGCTATATATACATCAAAACGTTTTTGCCTGAAAGGCAACGGTCTTACTGCTGAAGACACGGATAAAATTGCCGGTGAGCTTCTGGCAAATGATATCATCCAGCAGTGGAAGATTTTTTCAAAACATGATTGGGATCCTGAGGCCGGAATAGGCATCATAATTCCAAAAGTTAAGCTTAACCATATACCTGCTGTTATAACAATTCCGATAGATAGCGATTCAACGCTAAAGCAAATCAGTGATGAACGTAATCTGGCTTTGAATCCAAATGATATACCAATTATAAGGAAATATTTTTTAGAAGAAAATGTTCAGGCAGCGCGTGCAAAAGTCGGGCTCTCAGACCCAACGGATATTGAACTTGAATATATTTCTCAGGCCAGAAGCGACCATTGCAATCATAATACTTTCCGGGGGCTGTTCCGTTACCATGATCTTGCAGCAGATAATTTAGAACTTGTGGATAATCTTTTTAAAACCTGCATTGAAACTCCTACGTTGACATTAAAGGAAAGAAAATCCTGGGTTGTATCTGTTTTGTGGGATAATGCCGGTGTGGGGCGTTTTGACCAGGATCATCATTATGTTATTACCGGAGAAACGCATAACTCTCCGTCCAATATGGAAGCATATGGCGGGGCTATAACCGGCATAGTAGGAATATACCGTGACCCCATGGGTACTGGCAAGGGGTCAAAGCTGATTATGGGCAGCTACGGCTATTGTGTAGGGCACAGAGATTATAAGGGAAATCTCAAACCGCGCCTGCACCCAAGACGGCTTTTAGATGGCGTTATAGAAGGAGTAAGAGACGGCGGCAACAAAAGCGGGATACCGACACCCTTTGGTCAGGTTTTTTTCCATCAAGGCTACATGGGAAAATGCCTGGTTTTTGTAACAGCGCTTGGTATCATGCCTGCTATGGTAAAAGATGAACCATCGGAGCAGAAGGATATTTCTCCCGGCGATCTGGTTATCATGTGTGGCGGAAGGGTCGGCAAAGATGGAATTCATGGCGTGACCGCGGCATCAGAAAGTTTTTCCGAGCATACTCCTGCCGGCCATGTCCAGATCGGTGACCCGTACACCCAGAAAAAGATGCATGATTTCATTTTAGAGGCACGTGATGAAGGGCTTATAGCATTTATTACCGATAACGGAGGAGGAGGTCTTTCATCATCCGTAGGCGAATCAGCGCTATTTTCAAATGGATGTGATATCCAGCTTGAAAAGGTTCCTTTAAAATATGAAGGCCTTGATCAGTGGGAGATATGGATTTCAGAATCCCAGGAACGCATGACCGTGGCTGTAAGGCCGGAGGATCTAAAACACTTTCTCGAGCTTTCAGAAAAACACGCTGTCGAAAGCACAGTTATCGGGACTTTTACTGATACGGGCAAACTTCATATTACTTACAATAGTGAAACCTGTGCCTATATTGATCTTGATCTGCTTACTTCGGGTTTTCCGCAGTGGGAATTTGATGCGCACTGGCAGCCTCCTGATAAGCGAGGACTGTTTGAACCAGTTCTTAAGGAGCCGGTTGATTACAAAACTTTACTGAAAGATATTCTTGCGCGTCCCAATATATGTTCCAAAGAATGGATTACCAGACAGTATGACCATGAAGTTCAGGGTACAAGCGTAATAAAACCTTTGGTCGGCACCGAACGAGACGTTAACAGTGATGCGGTTGTTTTAAGGCCGGTGCTTGACTCTAACAAAGGTCTTGCTTTTTCCCAGGCTCTGATCCCCACTTATTCACTTATTGATGCATATCATATGACAAGCTGTAGCATTGACGAAGCCGTGCGCAGGCTCATAGCTGTTGGGGCAAATTTTGAACATATAGGCGGCGTAGATAATTTTTGCTGGCCGAACATTCAATACGATTCAAAAAATAATCCTGACGGCAAATTCAAGGCCGCGCAACTGGTCCGTTCATGCCTTGCTCTTAGGGATATTTGCCAGGCGTATGAAATTCCACTTCTTTCAGGCAAAGACAGTATGTATGTTGATGGTCATCTTCCGGGTCGTTATGGTGAAACACATAAAGTCTCCGCACTTGAGACTCTCCAATTCTCAGCAACATCTGTCATAGATGATATAACCAAATGCATTACAATGGACAGTAAAATGCCCGGGGATCTGGTTTATGTTCTTGGCGTTACCAGAAATGAGCTGGGGGGATCTGAGTACTACGAGCATTTTGGATATACCGGTCTTAATGTTCCCAGGGTTATGCCCGATCAGTTTGTGCCTGTTTACAAGGCTATTAGCCATGCCATTGACAGAGAAATTGTAGCGTCCGCACATGGTATATACCGCGGCGGTCTGGGAGTACATCTTGGTTTGACGGCAATGGGCGGCAACCTTGGGATGGAAGTTGATCTTGCAAATGTGCCAGTGGATAATATTGATCGTGATGACAAAATATTGTTTTCCGAATCTGCCGGACGATTTATTATAAGCATTGACCCTCAGCATAAGGAGCTTTTTGAAAATATTTTCAAAGACCTCCCATGTGCCTGCATAGGAAAAATAACCGGAAAACCGGATTTTGTTGTAAAGGGTATTAACAGCAAAATTATTATATCAGTTTCTGTTGATAGCCTTAAGTCCTCATGGAAAGAGCCATTCAAAGACCTTTGTTGAAAGGTAACAGTTTACAGTTAACGGTTGATCAAAACATGAAACCTAAATTGAGCAAAGTAAATGCACTTGTACTTGCTGGATACGGCTTAAATTGTGATCATGAAACAGCCTATGCCTTTGAACTGGCAGGAGCAAAAGCTACCAGAGTTCATATAAATTCGCTTATTAATAGAGATGTTAAGCTTGAAGATTTTCAAATCATGGTTTTTGTCGGAGGGTTTAGCTGGGGAGATGATCATGGCGCAGGTGTTATTCAAGCTGTACGCTTTAAGACAAGTCTTGGAAAGAAGCTGAAAGAATTTATTGATAATGGTAATCTTGTACTTGGGATATGCAATGGATTCCAGACTCTTGTAAACCTCGGGCTTTTGCCTGGTTTTGACCATGATTACAGCAAGCGGTCGTTAGCGCTTACATTTAACGATTGCGGAAATTTCAGGGATGACTGGGTAAACCTGAAAGTAAATTCTGCATCACCCTGTATATTTACAAAAGACATGAGTTGCTTAGAACTTCCAATTAGACATGGTGAAGGAAAATTTTATTCAGATGAATCCACCATAGAACGACTTGTAAACAATAGCCAGGTTGTAATTCAATATTCCATGCCTGACGGAGAACTTGCAAACAGCGCTTTCCCATACAATCCAAATGGATCAGTACTTGATATAGCAGGAATATGTGATCCAACCGGCAGGATTTTTGGCCTTATGCCACATCCTGAAGCCTACAATCACCCAACCAATCATCCAGACTGGACTCGCCAGAAGGAAGAGCTTAAACGCCTGGGCAAGGTATTTGAAATGGTTCCTACGATAGGATTGCAAATTTTTCAAAATGCCGTGGATTTTATGCAAAATAGCTAAGGAACTGCGTGATTTTTATTGGCAACATAATGGTCAAAACTTTTTGGGCAAATCCTTATCTATTGACATTTTTTAAAAAATTTTCCTAAAATTTTTCTTTAGTTTACACATGGAAACTGCTTTCAGAAAGGACTTTACTTTGCCAAGGTTTTTTTTGCCCGGGGCGGACTCTACGCCTGAACTGACGTCCACAGCATCCGGCATACTGCCTGATATAGCATGAGAAATATTTTCTGGCGATAGACCACCGGCCAGGATCAGGGGATATTTACAGCCAAAGCTTTTAACTGTTTCCCAGTCCCATTCTATTGCATTGCCTCCAGGCAGAACTCCCCTGCCACATTCCACCAAAAATGCGGAAGCTTCGTAATTTTTTGCTTCTTCAATAGTCGGCTTTCCTTCTGCAAACAAAGCCTTTATTACAATAATCTTTTCTTTTTGGAGTCTGCTGACAAGTTCAGGGGATTCCTGTCCATGCAACTGGACTGCATTAATGGCACAGAATTCAATTTTATGCATTATATTCGAAAAACTTTCATTAACAAATACTCCTACAGTTTTTACTCCTGAAGGTAAGGCCATGGAAATTTCTTTTGCCTGAATTTCAGACAAATGCCTTGGACTTTTGGGGAAGAAAACACAGCCGATTGCATTTACACCGAGATCAGCACAGCCTAAAGCTTCCTCTACACTAGTCAGGCCACACACCTTAACCTGAGGACAGTTATTATTCATCTAACCCATCCAACCCCATGAGAGACCTTAAAAATTCCTGGCAGTTTTCAGCTTTCACAAGACTTTCTCCGATAAGAAAATTCCATATACCTGCCTGCTGATTTTTAACAATATCATCTCTGTTTAGTATTCCGCTGGCAGCAACAGCTATTTGATATGGCTCAAAAAGCGATACCAGTCTGATAGCTGTATTGATATTGGTCTCAAAAGAACTTAAGTTCCGATTGTTAATCCCGATCAGCCTGGCCTTTGCCCGCGTTGCTGCTTCAAGATCTTTTTCTGAGTGTATTTCCACAAGAGCATCAAGTTTTAGTTCGCTGCAAAGCTCTAAATAATCATGTAATTGTTCCTGTGAAAGGATACGGACTATCAGAAGCACCGCATCTGCTCCCACAACTAAAGATTCATATATCTGATATGAAGAAATCAAAAAATCTTTTCGAAGTACAGGCAGAGTTGATGCATTACGAGCTTTTTTCAGATCATCTATGCTGCCTTTAAAATAAGGCTGATCCGTAAGCACGGATATAGCGACAGCTCCTCCCTTTTCATATTCCTGAGCATATGCTGCTGGATTCAGGTTTAAACAAATATCGCCTTTAGAGGGAGATGCACGTTTTATTTCCGCAATGATATTAATTCCTGAAAAACCTGGTTTTTCCAGTTTTTTAATAAACTGCCGTCTTTTAATAGATGTAAAAGCATCCTTACACAGTTGACTCTCCGGAATAAGTTTTTTTGCCTCTGCAATTTCTTGTTTTTTATGTTTAACTATTTTTTCTAAAAAATCTTTTCCCATTTATCCATTTTCCTGTGTAAAACGAACGAGTTTTTCCAGTTTTTCTATGGCATCTCCTTTATCAATGGAGTTTTCAGCCAGTATTATTCCTTCCCGGAAATCTTTTGCTTTTCCTGCTGCAACAAGTGCTGCAGAAGCATTTATCAATACCACATTGCGTTTTGGACCTTTTTCTCCTTCAAGAATTCTTCTGGTTATTTTAGCATTAGTTTCAGGGTCTCCTCCTTCCAGATCCTTTGGATTTGCTTTTTTTTCAAAAAATTGGTCAGGAGTTATATCGTAAGTGTTTATTATATCATCTTTGAGTTCGGATATACGTGTTGGAGCACAGACTGAAATTTCGTCAAGCCCGTCGTGTCCATGTACGACAAATGCGCATTTTGTACCAAGCATCCTAAGAGCATAAGCAAACATTTCAGTCAACTGAGGTGCATAGACTCCAAGAAGCTGGCAATTTGCGGCAGCGGGATTTGTGAGAGGCCCCAGCATGTTAAAAATACTGCGCAGTCCAATTTCTTTTCTTGCTTTTGCAGCATATCTCATCGCTCCATGATAAAGGGGTGCGTATAAAAAGCCAATGCCGATTTCCTGAATTGCTTCTTCTACTATTTCCGGATTTGTATCCAGTTTTACTCCCAGGACTTCAAGAAGATCTGCGCTGCCACATCGGCTTGATACAGAACGATTCCCGTGTTTGGCTACAGTTACACCGCAACCTGCAACAACAAAGGCGGTTGTGGTTGAAATATTAAATGTTTGAGACGCGTCTCCACCGGTTCCGCATGTATCCACTATATTGGGCGCTGAGACCTGAATGCGCAGAGCTTTTCTGCGCATGGCTCGGGCTGCTCCGGCCAGCTCTTCAAAGGTTTCGCCTTTTGTGGCTAAAGCGGCCATAAACGCACCAATCTGGGCGTCAGTAACGTTACCTGAAAATATTTCAGTAATCATTTGAGACATTTCAGCTTCATTCAAATCATTTCCGTTAACAATTTTTTGAAGATTTTCCCTAAACATGATGGCTATTCCCCTTTTTTTGTAATAACTCAACTTTAAATACAGAATACCTTAACTTCAGCTCTCTTGCAATTTATAATTAGGAACATGGACGAATTAACTTCCACAAGTAGGCCCACAGATTTGGGTCGAATTTGTTCGATCTCAGATCACAAAAGTTGAAGGAATAGCGAGCTATTTCAATATTTTTGGGATTTGAGATCGGACAAAGGCGATCTGAAGCTGTGATGCATAGTTCAGGGGTTCCCATTCCTAAGTTGAGCGATTTTGGGAGAAGAAATGTGCTGAGATTTTGATGCATAGGAACGGGGACGAAATAACTTCCACAAGTAGGCCCACAGATTTGGGGAAGTTAATTCGTCCACGTTCCTTAGATTTAATTCCAATAAGATA
Source organism: Desulfobacteraceae bacterium (assembly GCA_014237365.1). Taxonomy (GTDB): domain Bacteria; phylum Desulfobacterota; class Desulfobacteria; order Desulfobacterales; family ETH-SRB1; genus B13-G4. The sequence goes on from JABZFQ010000002.1 coordinate 19,414, forward strand.
TAAAATATCATTTTTCTGCTTCAAAATTGGTTTGACGTCTATCCATATTTTGCGTAAAATGGAGAGTATGATGTCCGTTTTTAAAGAAAGGGAAATTGCCAATTTTGTCTTTTCGGATGAATGGCTGGGCAACACCATGCTTTTCATTGCCGGTCCGCGCCAGTGCGGAAAGACCTCGTTAGTCCGTAAGTTCCTGGAAGAAAAAGGAATACTCAATTTGAATAGAGTGTAACCAAAATAGAACAAAGTTATTGATTTTCGGGGATGGTTCCCAGGTCTGTGATATATGCGAGATATTGGTGGAATGTGCAAAACGATTCGAACCTCCGGAAAATCCGGCCCAATGTATTCGGCAATATCCCGTAGGGGCAGGCCCCTGTGCCTTCCCTGATAATATGCAACCACAGGGCGGAAGGGCAACCACAGGCGTTGCCCCTACGTTATTTGAAAACGAATTGTATCACATAATAGGGAACCATCATCAAGATGGCATTGTTTTATTTT
>JABZFQ010000371.1 GCA_014237365.1 Desulfobacteraceae bacterium
GATCACAAAAGTTGATGGAATAGCTTACCTATTTCAATATTTTTGGGATTTGAGATCGAACAAAGGCGGCCTGAAGCTGTGATGCATAGTTGTGGAAGTTGTTTCGTCCACGTTCCTAACCAATAATATTTCTTCCAAACACTCTGATTTTTTATAGTTTGCAAGGTTGTCTCTTCTATCTCAATATCATTAACCTTATATTTTTGGGAATATGGATTGTAATGCTTTATGAAACAAATATGGGAACAAGTAAAATTATCAATTAAAAAACAGATTCCTAGCCATAGCTACAGGATGTGGATTGAACCCGTGGACTTTATAGAATGCAAGGAAAACTGTATTGTGCTCTCATGTGCAAATACTTTTTCAAAAAAACGTATTTTTGACCACTATGGTTCAATTATAAAAACAGAAATAAAAAAAACTTCCGGTAAAGCATACAATCTTGATCTTGAGGTTTCCTGCAAAACCTGTAAAAAAGAAAACTCAGGTTTTGAAAAGGATAATAGTATCCAGCTACTTTTGCCTGGAGTTAATGTGCGCCCATATAATGGCCGCCTATTAAGAAAAGATTTTACTTTTGATCAGTTTGTTGTCGGCAACAATAATGACTTTGCTTATTTAGCGGCACTTGATCTTTCAAAAAAGAATTCGCAGCAAAGTTCTTTATTTTTATTATCAAAGACCGGAATGGGAAAAAGCCATCTTTCTCAGGCTATCGGTCACCATATATTATCTCAATATCCAACGGAACGTGTATATTATATAACGGCAGAAGATTTTACCACTGAAATGGTTAATTCTTTTAGAAATGGTTCAATTGATAAATTCAAGCAAAAATACAGGAATGAATGTGACGTATTGCTTCTTGAAGACGTGCATTGTTTAACTGGAAAGGAGCGTACACAGATTGAGCTGGCTTTCATTCTTGATTATCTTTTTGAGGCAGATAAGAAAATATTTTTTTCAAGCTGTTACCTTCCTTCTGATATTCCTAAGCTTAATGCAAAGTTGATATCTCGGTTTTCATACGGTCTTATTTCAAATATTGACCCTCCCGGTTTCAGGACAAGAGTCAGAATATTAAAGAAAAAATCTAAAAATAATGAGCATAATTTATCTGAGGAAGTAATCGAATATTTAGCCAGTGAACTGACAGCGGATGTCAGGCAGCTTGAAAGCGGACTTATAGGAGTTACAGCCAAGGCATCAATTCTTGGAGTGCCAATCGACCTTGATCTTGCGAAAAGTGTAACCCATAATATAATCAGGCAACGTAAAAATATTACAATAGATATCATTAAAAAGCTTGTTTGCAAGCATTTCAATATCAGCATAAAAGATATTATTTCGAGTTCCCGAAAACAAAACTTTGTTCGTCCAAGACAAATAGCAATTTATCTTTCAAGGAGATATACGGATTCACCTCTTCAGACAATTGGTAAAAGCTTCAACAGATATCATGCTACAGCCATTCATTCCATTGGTATCGTTGAACGAGGGCTAAAAGAACAAGTAGCTCTGCAGAAACAGGTGGAAATTCTTAGCAAGAAACTTGAATCAGACAAATTCTGACCGAGCCGGTTAATTTTCAATGGCACTTAGTGATAAAACTTTCAAAAAGCTTAAAGATATAGTAGGCAAGTCCAATTGCAGCAGAACTAAGGAAGATCTTGTATGCTATGCTTATGATGCATCTGCGCGTACTTATCTGCCTGATGCAGTCCTGTTCCCGCAAAATGCCCTGGAAATTTCTGCTATTCTAAAGCTTGCCAATAAAGATAGTTTTTTTGTTATCCCAAGAGGGGCCGGTTCCGGGATGACAGGAGGGTCTCTTGCTGTAAAGGGGGGGATTATTCTTGCTATGACCCGCTTTAACCGTATTCTAAAAATAGATAAGGAAAATCTTATTGCCGGCGTTGAGCCGGGTGTTGTTACAGGCCGTTTTCATGAAGCTGTTGAAAAGGAAAATCTTTTTTATCCCCCGGATCCCTCAAGCTCTGAATTTTGTACTCTGGGCGGCAACCTGGCAGAATGTGCAGGAGG
>JABZFQ010000102.1 GCA_014237365.1 Desulfobacteraceae bacterium
CCAAATGGCATCCATCCAAAGAGAAAAAAAAGAAAAAGAGAATTTCAGAGACGCGGCCAATGACCGTATCACTGTAATTCCTTAAACGAATGGCTTTAAATCTTAAGCGAATGCCATTGCCCCCTTAGTCCCCGCTTTCATACTTGAAGGATACCTTGACCTTTGCGCGGTAAGCGCGGATCTTTCCGTCCGCCAACTGCATATCCAGTTCGACCACCTCAGCAATGCGAAGATTGCGTAATGACTGCGAGGCCTTCTCCACAGCAGCAGCCGCAGCTTTTTCCCACGACTCGGTACTTGTTCCAACCAACTCGATTATTTTGTATACACTTTCCGCCATTTTACTCTCCTTTCGCCCACACACTCGATGAGTATAGCAGGCACTATGGTTGATAATATACAAACCCTGTAAGTGGCGCAAGAGCGCCCGATAAAAGGAATCGGTGTCAAAGCTTGGCTCTTTGTTAATAACATTACCTTCTTTTTTCCCGGCATCCTTTATGCTACTAAACTGTTATATTTGAACGCTGGTTCCTGGGATTTTTCCAAGATGCTCTCCGATTCGTTCCTGTACTCTTCCTCTTTTAGCTATAATATTTTATAATTCGTTTTTTGTCCTCGTTTGCCTTATCGCCTTTAAAATAAATCTCTATAAACTCAATAACATCTTCTTTTTCATAATATGCATATATGATTCTTATGCCACTCATTCCTCCACGCCCTTTTAGAGCTTTGCAAGCAAATTTTTTTGCTTTATATATCCTAGGAATTTCAATTCCTAACCCGGAGATATGAACAACTCCTTTATTGTCAATTCCCAGTTTATGAGTAAGTTTGAGCTGTTTATTAATAAAAGTTTCGATATCATCATCGAGAGTTTTAAATTTTTTTGATAGCTTCTTGAAATCTTTTTTAAATCAGTGAGTTTCCGTATTTCATTAAAGACTTTCTTCACTATAATTCCTCACTGAATAAGGCAAAGTTCGATAAAATACTGCTTCATATTCAATAATTTCTCCATCCTCGGTAGTTTGCCAGGGAACATCGTTGTGGGAGTACTCGCTGATCTCAGAAGCATTCATATTTGACAAATTATTTAAAACATCATCAATGATTTCTTTTTCGTGTGCTTTGAACTGAGTAAGATCGGATTTTCTTAAAGGCAAATATTTAGTCTGAGGATATTGAAAATAGTTATCCGTCACCTTTACTAATTCTTTACCCTCCATTTCCTTTACAACTTTTATGAATTCTTTAGGTGTTGGTCCATGATGGTTTTTTATATAGGTTGCTCCTATTAATTGCTCTTCATACTTCTCATAAAAATTAAAATCTATGAAATAAAGAAGTTTATACAGAACTGTTTCTCCTACATTCGGTTTAGACCCAACTTTCTCAAGAATATAAATTAATATCTCCTTGAATTTTTGCAGATTTTGTTGAGGAACACTAATTCTAATTTCCTGTTTTTTTTCTGTTTTCTTCATGGCTTTTTCAAATATAACCTCAATATCTTTTTTAACATCCAACAGAACATCCGTAGGAATATTAAATGTTTTAGCAAGGTTAACTATCTCTTCCGCACTAATTTTTCTATTTCCAGTTTCTATTTGTGAAATAGCGACTCTGCTTATTCGCAACTTTTTAGCCAATGCTTCTTGAGATAAGTCTATTTTTTCTCTTATTTTTTTAATCCTTACTCCTAGATTTTTATAAAACTTATCCACGATTATAACCTCCTTTTTATTATAAATTTAGCACGTGTTTGATTTTATGTCAAGATATTGTTTTATTATCTAACACAAATTAAAGATATAGGGTTTTTGTTTTAGGTCAACAGATAAAAAGAGAAGGCAATTATTATTTTTAATAATTTAATGTGGTTATGATTTATATCAGTTTATGGATTTGGTGTGATTTTTAAATTAATGCAAGAAGTTCCTGCGGTTTTTCTATCAGGGTTTTTGCTCCATTTTTCTGCAGCTCTTCCTTTGTTCTGAAACCCCACAGCACACCGACCGGATGCATGCATG
>JABZFQ010000275.1 GCA_014237365.1 Desulfobacteraceae bacterium
TCGAATCGTTTTGCACATTCCACCAATATCTCGCATATATCACAGAGCGGGGAACCATCCCCGAAAATCAATAACTTTGTTCTATTTTGGTTACACTCAAGTTATTTCGTCCACGTTCCTAATATTTATAACCTTCCGAGAGATACGGTATGAAAGGAGCATAAATTGTGATTGAAAACTTTCAGGCAAACGGTCTTCCTGCTTTAATAGGAAGCCTTCCTATGGATAATCATGCAGAAGCTGTAAAACTTGTTTTCAAATATACTCCTCAAATTCCCTTATGGGTTCAGCTTCCGGTTTATAAAGAAGAAGGAATGATTGCACAGTTTCTTCCAGGTTTGCCGGGTCTTGTTGTTGAAAAAGAAAGAGTTTATATAGATACCAGTGCAGGTGGTTTTGGTGAAAATCTTCTTAAATTCTATGAAGATTACATGGCTGTACTTGAAGGTGAGGGCAATCTTTCCGGATCAAGATTTGTCCTGGCAGAGGATACAGCAGGTGGTTTTTTTGAGTTTACAAAGCAATTAAAGTCAGTTTCCGTTCCACCGGTTGCAGTTAAGGGCCAGATAACAGGCCCTCTAACTTTTTGCACAGGTATGAACGACCAGGAAGGAAAGGCGATATTTTATGACAAACAGATAAGGGATGCGGCTGTAAAGCTTTTGGCTCTCAAAGCCAGATGGCAGGTCAGAGAGCTTTCAAAATTCGGAGTTCCCGTAATTATTTTTTTTGATGAACCCGCGCTTGCCGGTTTCGGCTCATCTGCATTTATAAGCATATCAAGCTATGAAGTAGAAAAATGTTTTGAAGAAGTTATAGAAGCCGTTCATTCGGAAGGTGGTATTGCAGGAATACACGTTTGCGCCAATGCTGACTGGTCTCTGGTACTTGGTTCTTCGGCAGATATAGTCAGCTTTGATGCATATTCTTTTTTTGACAGATTTATTCTTTACGCTGATCATATTAAGAAATTTATTGAATCAGGACGCATTCTTGCATGGGGCATAGTGCCCACCTCAAAAGCAGAAGATGTTGAAAAAGAGACAGTTGATTCGCTGGTGATAAAATGGGAAGATAAAGTACGGGATTTAGAAGCTCTCGGATTTGACAGATCTAAAATCCTTGCTCAGTCTTTAATAACTCCAAGTTGCGGTACAGGTTCCTTAAGCCTGAAAAATGCAACAAAGGTTATCAGGTTGACAAGGGAAGTCTCGGATAGATTAAGACACCAAGTCCTGTTTACTCGTTGAAATCCGGATAATGTTTTTTCAAGCATTCGGGACACAAGCCATGGCTGAATTGGGCACCCGAGTGTTCGGCAATGTATTTTTCAAGCCGTTCCCAGCTCTGCTGGTCATTCCGGATCTTGTGACAATGCATGCAGATGGGCAAAATACCCTGAAGAGTCTTGACATGTGCCAACGCTTCCTGGAGGGAATGGACTTGTTTCACAAGGGCTGACTGCAATGCCGCCACCCTTTCTCCTACCTTGACCCGGACGCGCAGTTCGTCCATCTCATACGGTTTGCTGATATAGTCATCCGCCCCTGCCTCAAGACCGGAGACAATGTCCTTCTTGCTGCTGCGACTCGTGAGAAGAATAATGTATGTGGGATTGGAAATATCCAATTGGCGTACTTTACGACAGACCTCAACACCGTCCAGCCCGGGCATCATCCAGTCAAGAATCGCAAGCGTTGGCGCGTCTTCGGCCTGAAGCATCTCCCATGCCTCGTTGCCGTCTTTCGTGACAAACACCTCGTAACCCCACTCGGCCAGCATATGTTTAAGCAGTAGACGGGAGGTTATATCATCTTCAGCAATCAAGATTCTCATTAAATGGTCTCCTTCGTCATTGCTTTCTTCATCTTTTCAAATTCCTTTTTGATCGTATTGAGCATTTCTGTTGCACGGGTCAGATCGCGGTTTTTTCCGGCCATTTCCAGGTGCATAGCCGCTTCCTGCAGGGAACCTGCGCCTACATTCCCTGATGCGCCTTTCAGGGTATGGGCATGGCGATCAACAATGGCCGGGTCTTTTTTGCTGATTGCGTTTTCAAGGGACTTGATTTGTGTGGGCACGTCTTGAAGAAACATGCCAATGATTTCCTGACAGAAATCTTTATCTCCACCAACACGATTGAGCAACGCAGTTCGATCAAAGGCTGACGCTTCCTCCGACGATTTACCTTCGGTTCGATCCTGCCCGGCAGCCGTATCGCAGGGAATCCATCGGGCTATGGTCTCTCCAAATTCGCCAGGCTGGATCGGCTTGGTTAAATAATCATCCATGCCGGCCTTCATACACATTTCTCTGTCACCCTTCATGGCGTGGGCGGTCATGGCAATGATCGGAATATGTTTCGATTTCACTGAATGTTGAAAGCTCAAAGCTGAAAGTTCGTCGGAAAAACCCGCATCTTTTTTTTGAGCTGTGAGCTCCTCCCGTTTCCTGATCTCTTTGGTCGCTTCCAATCCGTCCATCTCTGGCATCTGCACGTCCATGAGCACCATGTCATAATGGATCATCTCAAGCGCCTTGAGCGCTTCCAAGCCGTTGGCAGCTACGTCGGCGCGATAGCCGAGCTTTTCGAGAACTTTTGACGCGATTTTCTGATTGATGATGTTGTCTTCAGCCAGGAGGATGCGGGTCTTTTGCTTGCTTTCTTCTGCCACTGTGTGTCGGGTGATAATTCTGTCAGGTAAGTTCTGATCCGAGGGTTTACGGCCGATCGCCGTCATGAGGCAGCTAAAGAGTCGGGACTGCTTTACCGGCTTGGTCAGGTACACTGCAAATCCCGCCTTCTCGAACCGGCCCGCGTCGCCTTGCGCACCGACCGAAGTCATCATCACCAGCACAGTATCACGCAAGCCAGGATCATCTTTGATCATTCTGCCCAGGGTCTCTCCATCCATTTTCGGCATAAGCATATCGAGAATGGCAATACGGAACGGATCTCCTGATGCTGCAGCCTCCCTGAGCCTGTCCAGTACAGTCACGGAATCCTCGACCTCTTCGTGCCGGCATTTCCAGGACGAAAGCATGCCTGCGACCACCCGGCGGTTTGTTCCATTGTCGTCCACGGCAAGGATACGCAACCCCTTAAGCGAAACATCATCTGGCGTTATAATCTCCATTTCCCGGCCAGGGGACTGCTTATTCAGACAGGCCGTAAACCAGAACATGGTGCCTTTGCCCTTTTCACTTTCCACGCCGATCTGCCCACCCATCATTTCGCAAAGCTGTTTTGAAATAGTCAGACCCAAGCCGGTTCCTCCAAATTTGCGTGTAGTAGAGGAATCCGCCTGTGTAAAGGCATTAAACAAAATATCGAGTTTGTCAGCGGGTATCCCGCAGCCTGTGTCTTTCACGGCAAAACGGATCATGACCATGTTGTTATCCTCATTATCAAGGGTCACGTGCAGGGCAACCTCGCCTTGTGCCGTGAATTTAATCGCATTTCCGATGAGGTTGGTTATTATCTGTCGGAGCCGCCCAGGATCTCCACGCAACAACGCAGGGACCTCCGGCTCTATCAGGCAGGCCATCTCCAGACCTTTTTCATGCGCGCGTATCGCCAGCACATCGGTCATGTTTTCAAAGGTCATGCGAAGATCAAAATCAAGCGTTTCCAATTCAAACTTTCCGGCCTCTATCTTGGAAAAATCGAGGATATCGTTGATGATCGTCAGCAGCGAATCCCCACTCTTTTTAATGGTCTTTGCATATTCGAGCTGCTCCGAAGTCAATGCAGTATCAAGCAGCAGATCTGTCATGCCTATAACGCCGTTCATAGGCGTCCGGATTTCATGGCTCATGTTGGCCAGAAATTCGCTCTTGGCAGTGTTGGCTACCCTGGCTTCCACTGCCAGTTGATTAGAACGATTAACCGCGTCTTGAAGCTTTTTGTTGGCCTTGGATAGCGCCTCCTGAGCGACTTTGCGCTCCGCAATCTCCAACTCCTTTGTTTTGTTTGCATCTTCGATGTCCACTGCAATATTCATTATCGCGAGTCTTTGCTGATTACTCTCGGCAATCTTCCTGTCCAGTTCCGCAGTTCTTTTTTTTACCATTCCCTCAAGACTCTGGCTGTAATCTTCCAACTCTTTTCTTGATTTTTTGAGATTGGCAGTCATCTCATCAAAAGCCCTTGAAAGTTGTCCGATCTCATCTTTTGCGCTGGTGCCGACCCTGTGATCCAGATTTCCCTTTATAATCTCTGCGGTTCCGCGGTGCAATTTCACGATCGGCCCTGTTAATGTCCTGGATATGACGATGGAAGCAAGGCCGCCGATAACGAAAAGGAGACTGAAAATTAAGAGCATGTTCTGCGTCAATCGCACAACAGGAGCAAATGCTTCTTCTTCAGTCATTTCTGCCACGAGAGTGCAGTTCATCTCAGGTATGCGTACATAAATTCCAATAACATCGGCTCCTGAATAATTCCTGGATAAGACCCTCCGCTCTTTTGGCTCCTGGTTTCCAAAAATCCGGATACGTGTGGAAATATCCCTTGAGTTCTCTATATCAATCTTTTGTTTCAGAAACGTGTCATCTGCGAACCTTGACGGCGTTATCATATAGCCGTCCTTGTTTACGAGGTATATCTCGCCGGTCTCTCCCATTCCGGTTCTATCTGTTGTTACCTTGAACAACTTTTTTTCCATATCATGGTTTATTACAAGAACCCCTGATAATTTATTGTTCACGAAAATCGGGGATGCTATGCTTGTAACAGTATTTTTCGTGAACTGCGAGATGTGGGGATCTCCAATCCAGGTATCTTTCCTGCCTTTGAGAAAAATATCATTACCGCTTTTATTCAATCCGACATCTGCATGGCTGGAAGCGATCACCATGCCGTATTTGTCTAGAACCCTGATTCTTGAAATCTCGTTATGTGATTCTATTATGCTTTCTATCCTTCTGTCCACCTGCGTTAGTATCTGAGTACGGTTTTTGTTCCTGTCCACCACATTCCTGAAGACATTTCCCGCAGCCATCATCCTGGCGTCCTCGCTATGCATGGCCAAAATCGTTCTGATATGGCTTGCCCTTGATCCTGCAACAGCGTATAGATGGCTGTAAACGTGATCTTCGATCATGTTTCTTGTGGCGATATGATTGACTACTATGATAGCCGTGCCAGCGACCATGACTAACAGCAACGTGATGAGAAGGATTTTTGTCCGGATTTTCATCTTTTTAAAACATCTCCGCTTGCGGTTCCCCTACTATCTTGTATCCTGGCTCCTTACCTGACTTCGCAAGCAGTGCGTTTATCTCTTTTTTGAGTTTTATCATTTTAAGCTCCCTGCCCACAGCCAGCCGGTTGAATTTCTCAAGTTCATCGGCTCTCTTTTTAAGCTCCCCTTCAGCAGCTTTCCGTTCGCTGTTATCTCTAAAGAGACCTATCTTGCACTTTTTTCCATCTACTAAAGCAACGGTTGTATTTATGTCTGCATAAATTATCGTCCCATCTTTTCTTAAACACGGAATATTCTGCGCTAATGTCTTTTCTCCTTTTGCCTGAGCCTCAAATTCAGAAATTACATGCTCGAAATTATCTTTTGGATGGATATTGCTTACGCTCATTCCTTCTGCTAATTCTTTTGCGCTATACCCCAGCATTTTGCATAAAGCCGGATTGGCATATTCAAATCTCTTTGTTTCAATATCTGCTATCAGTATTCCATCCATGCCAAATTCAAACAAGGTCTTATATCTTTCTTCGGATTCTCTTATCGCCTCCTGGGCGGCTTTTTGCTCGGTGATGTCGTACACCCTGGCCTGGAGCACCTTCTTGTCTTCCAGCATCAACGCATCAAGCAGCACCTCGGCAGGGAAATCAGTACCGTCTAAACGTCGGTATAATTGTTCAAACCGCTTACTGCCTTCTTTCAGGGCAACTGCTATGTTGTTCCTGGCATAACTCTTCGAATCGGCGCCGTCCGGCTGAGTCGGAGGCGAGAAATCGGCCGGATGCCTGCCGTAGAATTCCTCCCTGTTGGCACAACCGAAAAGTCGCAGCGTCGCTTCATTGCAATCAAAAAAGCCTTTCTCATCAAGAAGCATTATCGCGTCACTTGATGAGTCATATAGAAGTTGGAGCTTTATCTTACTATCCTTTAATATTTTCTCAGCTTTCTTGCGTTCGGTGATGTCTCTAGTTATTCCCTGAATTCCGATTGGCTTGCCCTGACTATTGAGAAGTATCTTACCGGAAATTTCCACATCTACTTCATCGTTCTTGCTGTTAAGCATTTTGCTTTCGAAGGTAACATGAGTAAAAGTCTTATAATTTTTAATGCCTTTGGCAGCTATAACACCAGCCTTTAAAAATTCTTTTTTCTTGAAATGCGAGCTTAGTTTTGTACCAACCCACTGTTCCGGTTTAAACCCTGTTATTCTTTCCAAAGAAGGGCTTAGATAAGTAAACTTCAGCCTGGTATTCACTATCCAGATACAATCAATTGAATTTTCTGATAGTAAACGGAATTTTTCTTCGCTCTCCCGCCGCGTTTCCTCTGTCTGCCTGCGTTCGGCAATCTCCTGCTCCAGTTTTCTGTTCGCTTCCGCCAGTTCAGCGGTGCGTTCCTGCACGCGCCTTTCCAGTTCGTCATGCGCTCTCTGAAACGCATCCTTTGCCCTGATCAGTTCTGCTGACTGTGCGCCTCTCTTTGTGATGGTCTCTACGATCTTAAACAGCAGACTAAAATAGTTCCGGATCACATCCTCTCCGACCACACGCATCTTCTCTGCTTCTTTTACAAGCGGTCCCGGGTCAAGGTCGATCTCATGCGCTATTTTTTCGAAATCATGGAGTTGCTCGGAAGAAAACTTCTCAGGTATGAACTGACCGGCAAACACCGTTCCTTTGTGCTCGCCATTGATCATGATCGGCGCAACAAAATGCCCGCAGTGTGCAAAGCAGTAGCATATCTCCGGCTCTTGCGCCCCGAGCGCAATCTTGCCTATCTCCATAAATGACCTGAAGCAGCGCTCTTTTCCTTTCCCGGTCGATTGAATCAGGGAGCAAAATCCGGTTGGATTGGTAAGCCTTGTCAGAGGCTCGCCTTCAGGCGAAAGGATCACAGAAGAGATTCCAACGGCTATTGCAAAGCTGTCCTGGATTGACTGGAGTTCCTCAAGGTCGATAAGTTCGTCTAAAGGAAAAGATTTTTCCATTTTTCGTCTCCAAGTCAATTACCACCACCAGAGGTGGTGGCTTGTTATAGGTAAGCTATTCCATCAACTTTTGTGATCTGAGATCGAACAAATTCGACCCAAATCTGTGCGCCTACTTGTGGAAGTTATTTCGTCCACGTTCCTTACGTTTCCAAGCAGTCATGATTTTTGAGTCAATTACCACCACCAGAAGTGGTGGCTCATAAGAGTTAAACATAAAAAAGTAAACATATCAAATCGAAATGCGTTATTTTATCAATAAGATCATGTATACCGCGAAAGACCATAAGGAACGTGGACGTACATTCGCAGCAATTCTAATTATGGAAATTTCCTTATTTTACAGGCAAATATGGGATGTTTGCATGATGGTTACAGAGATTAACAGGTCTGTTCAACCCCCTAAAATAGTCATATTTTCTGATTTTAGAATTGCTGTACATTCGTTTACAAATTGACAGGGTGTTTGAACTATGATATCTGGTTTGCATGCCACGCCAATCAAGAATAGATGCGCAGGTAGTCATTACAAAGCAGTGCAAGTTTGGAATACCGTATTCGATGTTGGACATTCATCTTTTAATATTATGTAACTATTTGAAATCATTGGCCCTCATTGTTTTGTAGGGACTACCGATGCGCAGGGTGCACTTCATCATATTATTGCCAGAATTATAGAATGTCGAATTACGAAGAAAGTTATTTCGTCCCTGTTCCTAACCCAAAATAATTTAAAAAAACATCCATACTTTGATATTCAATATTCCCTGTTCGACATTCATCATTCAATTGGCGCTTCTTGACGCCAAAATGGTCACGTTTTGTTCTATGTCACTTTTTTGTATTGCACCCAATGAGGTTGATTTATGATTCTCGGAAAGAATTTGAAATCTTCTTTATTAGAATACTCCTGGTACATTGTAATAGCATGGACCATTTTTGTCGGTTGTCTCTTATTGATCGGTATTTCTCATATACGACATAAACATCAAGAAATGGTTAAAAATGAGGCACGTGCAAATTTTAACAAAGATCAGTCATTGAGGTTTTGGTCCTCAACGCATGGTGACGTATATGTACCCATTACTGAGGAGACACCTCCAAATCCATATTTGAGTCATGTTAAAGACCGGGACATTAAAACGCCTGCCGGGAAGGCGCTCACATTAATGAATCCCGCATACATGCTGCGCCAGACCATGGAAAAATACGAAAACCTTTATGGTATTCGCGGTCACATCACAAGCCTTAAACATTTCAGACCGGAGACGGCACCGGATGAATGGGAGAAATCTGTTCTTCAGAAATTTGAGAGAGGTGCAAAAGAGATTTCTAAATTTACGGAAATAGATGGAAAATCATATTTCCGCTATATGGCCCCAATGATTGCAAAAAAAGGTTGTCTGAAGTGTCACGGGCATCAAGGATACAAGGTGGGAGATATCAGGGGAGGAGTTAGTGTTTCTGTGCCGATGGCGCCGTATCTAACCAATCAGCATCGACAGACCATGGCATATGCTTTTTCATTGGGTTTATTGTGGTTGCTCGGTTTTAGTGGGCTTGTATGGGCAGATCGCGGGCTTAAAAACAGAACCAGGGAACGCGACATAGCAGAAGCGAAACTTCAAGAAGCCCACTATGAATTGGAAAAAAGAGTTAGAGAGCGTACAGCAGATCTCAAGAAAGCAATCAAAGAACTCAAGCATACGGGACAGTTATTGCAGTCCTCAAAAACAGAGGCGGAAATTGCCAATAAAGCCAAGGGCAAGTTTCTGGCCAACATGAGTCATGAAATCCGCACTCCCATGAATGCGATCATCGGCATGTCTCATCTTTGTTTGGGCACGGAATTAAATTCTCAGCAGCGTGATTACATCAAAAATGTCCACCAATCGGCAGGGTTGCTATTGGGCATCATTAACGATATCCTGGATTTTTCCAAAATTGAGGCCGGCAAACTGAAACTTGAGTCGGTGCCCTTTTGGTTGGATGATGTGCTAAGCAACCTCAGCAACATGGTTTCCATGAATGCCCACGAAAAAGGGCTTGAAATTTTGTTTGATATTGCTCCGGAAACACCGCAGCAGTTGCTGGGAGATCCTTTGCGATTTAGCCAGATTCTTCTGAACCTTACTGGTAACTCAGTGAAATTTACTGAATCCGGCGAAATCATAGTCCGTATCCAGCCGATTCACATAACCAAAAAAACGGTGGAGCTTGAGGTGATGGTTAGAGATACAGGGATCGGGATGACACACAATCAAATAACCAGGCTCTTTCAATCCTTCAGCCAGGCGGATGTTTCCACCACTCGTAAATTCGGCGGTACCGGGCTGGGCCTGGCGATTTCCAAATACCTGGTCCAGCAGATGGAAGGCCGGATCCGGGTTGAAAGCGAGCCGGGAAAAGGAAGTAGTTTTATTTTCAACGTCGTGTTCGGCCGGGCAGATAGAATAGAAGAGAAAGCGGCAGCAGGCTTTCCAATAGATTTGGATCAACTGAAAGTACTGGTGGTGGACGATATCACCAGCGCGAGGGAAATATTTGCGGCAACCCTCAGCTCCTTCTCATTCAGGGTGACCTGCGTCGATTCCGGCAAAGCAGCTCTGGAAGCACTTGAAAAAGCGCCGGCAGATGACCCCTACCGTCTTGTGCTGATGGACAACGTCATGCCCGGCATGAATGGCATCGAGGCCGCTCGGCGGATAAAAAAGTCACCTCGACTGGCAAATATAACCACCCTCATCATGGTGACCGCCTATGGCAAAGAGGAGGTGATGCAGCAAGCCGACGAGGTGGGGCTGGAAGGCTTTCTCAGCAAGCCGGTGACCCCTTCCACTCTTTTGGATACGATTGTGGGTGTACTCAGCAACAAAGGAGGATTTCGCAAAGCCAGCAAATCAGCGGATCAATGGAAAATCAAGACTCTGGAAAGCATCAAAGGGGCGCAAATACTTCTGGCGGAAGACAACAAGATCAATCAACTGGTGGCACAGCATCTTTTAACTCAGGCGGGAATGCGGGTGACCATCGCCAACAATGGTAAAGAGGCCGTTGAGTTGGCCAAAACTACTGTTTTTGACGCCATACTGATGGACATCCAAATGCCTGAGATGGATGGCTTCGAAGCTACCCGAACCATCCGCGGCAATACATCCGAAGCGCAACTGCCTATCATTGCCATGACCGCCAATGCCATGGCTGAGGACCGTGAAAAATGCCTTGATGCGGGCATGAATGACCATGTGGCCAAACCCATTGAGCCAAAGATTCTGTTTGAAACCCTGGTTAAATGGATACCAGCGGGTGAGCGAAAGCCAGTGCCCACGACTCAACCGGAAGAGAGCACGGCGGAAAAGACGGCGCTGCCCGAGTGCCTGGACGGCATTGATATTGAGATCGGATTGCGAAGAACCGGGGGTAATCAAACGCTTTACAGCGATCTTCTCAAGGATTTTGTCAAGGATCACGGCAACGACCACCAGGTCATTGTCGATGCGCTCGTAGGGGACGACATCAAGGTGGCCCACCGTACGGCGCATACTCTTAAAGGCGTCGCAGGAGGGATCGGTGCCATGGCACTATATGAAAGCGCCCAAAAAGTGGAAACTGCGTTAAAGGTGGGCAAATCCCGAGCCTTTGAACCGTTGATAGAAAAGTTGGCCCGAGATTTGCGATGGGTTGTTGAAGATCTGCAAAAAAAGATGAAACCACAGGCACCAACTGATTCAAAAAACAAAAGTGCCCAACCCATTTATATAGAAAAGATGACCCCCCTTTTGGACACACTTCAGGAGAAGCAAAGCATGAATGAAGCCGGTCGCATCCTGATCGTGGATGATGAGAGATACAACATCAAAGTGCTGACCGATTTTTTGCGAAAAGATCACAAAATCATGGTAGCCAAAACCGGCGAACAAGCACTGAAGGCCGCACAGGGACCCAATCCGCCTGACCTGATTTTGCTGGACATCATGATGCCGGGCATTGATGGATATGAAGTGTGTAAAAGACTGAAAGCCGACAGCAGAACCATGCACATCCCGGTTATTTTCGTCACGGCCATGGACGCCTCCGATGACGAGGCCAAAGGATTTGAACTGGGCGCAGTGGACTACATCACCAAGCCGTTCAAACCGGTCATTGTCAAGGCGCGGATCAGAACGCACATCCAATTAAAACTCAAAACCGACCTTCTAGATCGCATGGCTTCAATAGATAGTCTTACAAAAATTCCCAACCGCCGCACCTTTGATGTTACACTTGAAAAAGAGATGCGTAGAGCGGCAAGAAACGGATCGGTTCTTTCTCTAATATTGATGGACATTGATTTTTTCAAAAAGTACAATGACCGATATGGACATGTCGCAGGCGATGCCTGCCTGCGGCGAGTGGCCAAAGCCGT
The DNA here is from genome assembly GCA_014237365.1 of Desulfobacteraceae bacterium. Classification (GTDB taxonomy): domain Bacteria; phylum Desulfobacterota; class Desulfobacteria; order Desulfobacterales; family ETH-SRB1; genus B13-G4. The sequence continues at coordinate 11,594 of JABZFQ010000275.1, forward strand.
TGAGGGGGTTTTGAAAAGGGCCTCTGATTGTGCCGCCCGCTATGGGGGCGAGGAGTTTGCGATGATTCTTCCGGGAACCAACATGGAAAGTGCGGTGCACATCGCCGAAGAAGTGCGCCGTGCAGTAGCTGCATTAAATATCCAACACGCCGATTCGGATGTCGCGGAGCATGTCAGTATCAGTTTGGGTGTAGCAACTGTTTCGGCTGATCAAACAATGTCGCCTCTTGAGCTGATCGAAGCCGCGGATGCTTCCCTCTATAAGGCCAAGCAAAATGGCCGCAACCGGACTTTTCATCTTTCTGAACTATAGATTTCCAGATAAATAATTTCACTTTCCTAAATTTCGGATTGCATATGAAAATCCACATCAAAAGAGTTGAGCCGCTTTGGATTGCAGTTGTATTCTGCGGTTTGCTCTTTATGTTTTTATTAACCTTTCGCCTTGGTTTTTTTCACAAAAAAATTTTCTTAGTACCTTCGAAAAATAAGTTAATATCTGAGAAGGAATCCTGGATGAATATCCTGCAACAGGATAAAAAGATAGGATATTCCCTTCGCCGTTTTACCCCCAAAGAAAACGGATTTAATTTATTTGAGTTTACTTACATGAGGCTCAATACAATGGGCATGGTGCAGGATATTTCTATCCATACAAATGCCGAGCTGCATTCCGATTTTTCATTATCATCATTTCAGTTCAATCTTCAGTCCAGCATGTTTAATTTTAAAGCAAGTGGTAAGGTTGAAGGGAATAAACTTACTATTAGTGCGGGTGAACAGGAATTTGAAATTGTATTAGAAAACAATCTTTATCTGATAGCCGGAATATTGGACGCAGCATGGGCATCCGGGCTTGAAAAGAATCAGACCAGAACTTTTTTTGTGTTTGATCCGGCCTCAATGGGTTTGCGGCCTGTTAGAATCACCATGCATGGCAATGAGTTTATGGAAGTTATGGGTAAAAAGCAAAATACAGATAAGGTTACAGTTGATTTTATGGGAACCTCTATGACAGCCTGGATTGGAGAGGATGGAAGTGTTGCAGCGGAAGAAGGTTTTATGGGCATTAAGCTTACAAAAGTCAGTAAAAATGAAGCCCTTAAGGATCTGGATTTGCCCATTGAACAGGATATAACCGAACTTTTTTCAGTTGTATCTAATGTCCCTGTAAAACAGCGGGATAAAATTAATTTGCTGAAGTTGAAAATATCAGGCATAAACGACAATCTCTCTTTAAACGGGGGGAGACAGAGCCTGGTGGATGGAATATTGACTATAAATAAGGAAAAGATTCCTGAAATAGTTGAAATCCCTGATGGCAGCGAAAAAAGATTTTTGAGGCCAACCCCATTTGTTCAGTCTGACCATCCGGAAATAAAAGGCAAGGTCAGTGAAATCGTTTTGCAGGACCACACTCCTTTTGCAAAAGCTCGGAAAATTATGCTCTGGATTTATGAAAATATACAAAAAAGACCTGTTCTTTCAGTTCCAAATGCTCTGGAAACTCTAAGGAATAGAATTGGCGACTGCAACGAACACGCGGTTTTGATGGCTGCCATGGCCCGTGCCGCAGGTATTCCAGCTAAAATAGAAACCGGATTAGTTTATATGAACGGCCGATTTTACTATCACGCATGGAATGTTCTTTATCTTGGTGACTGGCTTACAGTTGATGCTCTCATGGGGCAGATGCCTGCGGATGTGACTCATATCCGCTTTATACGAGGAGAATCTGATAAACAAATCGACTTAATTAAGATTATAGGAAAGGTAAAGATTAATATTCTGGAGCAGTCTTAATGATAAATCTGATAAATCTTTCTAAATATTTCGGCCATATTAAAGCTGTTGACAGGCTGAATCTGTCTGTATCTTCTGGTGAGCTGTTTGGATTTATCGGCCAAAACGGAGCAGGCAAGACAACCACCATACAAATGATAGCCGGTTTGCTGGCGCCTACTGAAGGTTCCGTGATAATAGACGGAATAGATATGGCAAAAGAGCCTGAAAAAGCAAAAAAGAAGATCGGCTTAATTCCTGACAGACCTTTTTTATATGAAAAACTTACAGGTATGGAGTTTCTAAAATTTACGGCAGATCTTTATGAAGTAAGTAAAGAAGTATTTTTAGAAAACACAGAAAAACTTCTAACCATGTTTTCTCTGATTGACCGTGCTCATGAATTAATAGAATCCTATTCACACGGTATGAAACAGCGCCTTGTAATGTCTGCTGCTTTGCTGCATGAGCCGCCGTTGATTGTTGTTGATGAACCCATGGTTGGATTGGACCCGAGGGGTATCAAGCTGGTGACAAATCTGTTCCGCAGTCTTGTCGCAAAAGGAACTACGATATTTATGTCCACCCATACACTGAGACTGGCGGAAGATGTCTGTGACCGCATAGGTATTATAAATAATGGGAAGCTGATTGCAACAGGGACAGTTAATGAATTAAAACATACGGCACAAATAGGAGAAGCTGATTTGGAAGAGGTTTTTTTCCAGCTTACGAAGGAAGAAATATCTTTATGAAACAGGCAGTCATTCTATTAAATCCACGCTTGTTATCTTTTAGAAACAAGGGCTTTGCAAAAGACAGGAGTATAAGGTTAATTATCTTTGCAGCCATAGGTATTAGCTTCTGGGCAGGTATTTTTGCCATATGTTATCGAGTTCTTATGTATTTCCAAAGTGTGGAGGGTCTTGGTAATATGCTTGCCTACAAGCTTCTTTCCATGATTCTGCTTATCTTTTTTTCTCTTTTGATTTTTAGTTCCATTCTAACGTCTTTGTCAAATTTATATATGAGCAAAGATCTTACTCTTATTCATTCTTTGCCTGTGCCCAGCGAAAAAATTTTTCTTGCAAAGTGGATTGAAAGCACAATTGATAGTTCATGGATGGTTGTGGTTTATACTATTCCGGTTTTTATTTCTTATGGAATAGTCTTTGAGACCGGCCCATTTTTTTATATGGCCATAGTTCTGACTCTTTTCCCATTATGCATTATTGCATCGGCTTTAAGCTCTATCATGGTTTTGGTGATTGTTATTATTCTTCCGGCGAGCCGTATTAGAAGTGTTTTTGTATTTCTGGGTCTTGCTTTGCTTGTAATCATCTATATAACTTTTCGCCTCTTAAGACCGGAAAGACTTGTGAATCCTGAAAATTTTGCATCACTTCTTGGTTATCTGAACAATTTAAGCACTCCGTCTTATCCTCTACTTCCAAGCACCTGGGCTTTTGACAGCCTTAAAGCTGCTCTTACAGGAGACGTAAGTTGTTCGCTGTTTAATGTTGCTTTATCAATGAGCTGTGCCGCCTTTCTTATATTTTCAGGCATTCTGATCGCCAAGGCCATTTATTTCAAGGGATTTTCCAAATCACAAGCATCCATGACGTGGCTTTTCCAGCATAAAAAAGAGCGGCTTGACAAATTATTTTCTTTTTTGTCCGGTCCGACAAAGTCTTTTGTAGTAAAAGAGATAAAAACTTTTTTAAGGGACCAGGCACAGTGGTCTCAAATTTTTCTCATAGGAGCGCTCATTGTAATTTACATTTATAATTTTTCCGTGCTTCCCATTGAACATTCACCCATAAAGACCGTTTATCTTCAAAACCTGCTTTCGTTTCTCAATGTTGCCCTTGCCGCCTTTGTCCTAATATCGGTTACGGCGCGTTTTGCCTTTCCATCAATAAGTATTGAGGGAAGCGCCTTCTGGATTGTTCGATCAGCTCCCATTCCTATCAGGACTTTTTTGCGGATCAAGTTTTTTATATATCTTTTCCCTTTGTTGATTCTATCCGAAATACTTATTATTGTGACTAATTTGCTTTTAAATGTTACTCCTTTTATGATGTATCTTTCTATAATAACTCTTTTCTTCTTGACTCCTGGCGTGGTTTCACTTGGAATAGGTCTGGGAGCCGCTTATCCGGATTTTAACTCCGAGAACCCGGCACACACTGTTACCGGTTTTGGTGGACTTGTTTTCATGATTATTTCCGCGGCATATATCGGAGCTGTAATAGTACTTGAGGCAGGTCCTGTTTACACCATTTTTATGTCGGGTATAAGGAATGAGAACCTGTCTTATTTTCAGTTGTTATGGATAATCGGATCTTTTTTTACAGCTTTTTTGATAAGCATGCTGGCGATTATATTGCCAATAAGGTTTGGAGAAAAGAGGCTTGTTGCTCATTCCTTTGCTGGGCTTTAGGGGACGTGGTTACTCTTTTGGCCTGTAGTACCAGGACGAACAAAAAATTCTAAAACGAATTGCATAGGGAAATACAACAATAAACGAAATTCTGAGAATCATTTGATATACAGTAAACCATTCAAGCTTTCTGATAGACGTCAATACCGGCGGGCTTAAAATAATACGGAAATCAAGCCCTTTTTTCTTGCCCCATGCCTTCAAAAAATAAGAAAAAAATATTTCTTCTCCGGCATAGACCAGTTCACTAAATCCCCCGGTGTCATCAAAGCCTTTTCTAAGACAATAGATAAAACAGCCGGCAGCCAGTCCAAACTTTATTGATATCCAGTTCCATAAATCTACTACTTTTTGGGCAAACGGATGCAATGCTTTTTCAGCAGCAGCAATAACAACTCCACCCCCACAGCACTTCCCGCTGGATAGATTTGAGATAGCTTTTTGCAAAAGATCAGGAGATAAGAATGTATCTGCATCTAAAAATATTAGAAATTGTCCTTTAGCTATTTTTACTCCCGCATTTCGCGCACTGGAAATCCGGTTAATTGGCTCATATATCAAACGGACGCCATACTCTTTAGCTATTTGTGAGGTATTATCTGTAGAGTTGTTGTCTACAACGATAATTTCTCCTTTGGCTTCAACTGTCTCCATAGATTTCTTAAGAACATCAAGAGTTTTTGGAAGCCATTTTTCTTCATTATAGGCTGGGATTATTATTGAGTAAAAAATCATCATTCCTAATTCATGAGATACCTGGTTTAAGTCATTTTACGATACTGTGACAAAACGACCAGCAAAATTATACATGGTATAATTATCGTGGTAGGCATCCATAAAGCCATTGTCTGCATTACAATCTGATTAACGGCAACAAATGTTAAATAAAGCATTATCGACCATTTCTTCATTTCCCAAAAGCCGTATATACAGATCAAGCTGATTACTGCTGAAAAAGCTAAATATGGCGGATACCAGAAGCCTATGGACCATGCTGCTTCGCTGAAAGGTGCGATAATTGTAAATAATAACCCAAAGATATACAGAGCACACATAATTGTAATAATATTTGGTCGTTGTGTATCTTCCGATTCATTATTGGATTTTAACAGACCATCTTGATCCTTATTTGTAGTTTCTTCCATACAAATATTCCCTGTTTTTTTACCGTTGTAGCAATTGGTTAGGAACGTGGACGAATTAACTTCCCCAAGTAGGCGCACAGATTTGGGTCGAATTTGTTTGATCTCAGATCACAAAAGTTGATGGAATAGCTTACCTATTTCAATATTTTTGGGATTTGAGCCTGAAGCTGTGATGCCTACTTGGGGAAGTTATTTCGTCCACGTTCCTTATTATGCACTTCCAAGATCTTGAAAGTTATCACATACATTCTATGAATGCAAATATCACATTGTTTGATTGTTGGTTATCTTAGGTCAAAAATAACTTGATAGTATAGGAATTCCCATTTTTTTGATTGTTATATCAGTATGTTATTGCGTATATCTTCAATAATATCAAATATTATGATTTAGTTATTTGAAAGGTTCTCTTATAGAAACCATTGATAAAATATCTTTTTCAAGGTATTATAAATTTACTAATTGAACGTATTAGAAGTCGTCAAGAAAGAACCTTGCGGATATTTATTAATGGCCCGTTGAACTATACTGTGAACGGTCAAAATCTGAGCTTTTTTATTATGTTTTTTTTACCACGAAGCTCACGAAGAACACAAAAAAATTATAAAAAGCATTAATTCTAAGGAACGGGGACGAAATAACTTCCCCAAGTAGGCGCACAGATTTGGGTCGAATTTGTTCGATCTCAGATCACAAATGTTGAAGGAATAGCGAGCTATTTCAATATTTTTGGGGTTTGAGATAGGACAAAGGCGGCCTGAAGCTGTGATGCATAGTTGGGGAAGTTATTTCGTCTCCGTTCCTTATAATCCTGACCGTTTCAAAAAGCGTAGTTTATAGCCGTGCAAAGTATATATCAATTCATTAAGAGAAACCTTGTATTTGTAGAAAATAATGGAAGATATTGAAGCTTTAGTCGAAATTCTGAAAAAGTATAATGAGGCTTACAGAAAGGGAAAGCCGCTTGTAAGCGATCTCGAATACGACAGACTTTTAGAAAAGCTGCGAGAACTATCTCCATATCACCCTTTTCTTTTTTTAGTAGAACCTGAAAAATTCGATGCCAAAAAAGAAGTAAGACATCTTGTGCCGATGCTTTCAACTGAAAAAATATACACAAAGGATGGTCTTGAAAAATTTATTGCCAGGGTTGATAAAGCAGCTAATGAAATAGGCATCGTCGATATTTCATTCAGAGTAACGCCAAAACTGGACGGCCTTGCCGGAAGAGACGATGGAACAATACTTGCCACCAGGGGAAATGGTGAAACAGGATACGATATTAGCAATTCTTTTAACAAGGGCATAATTTCTGCCGGAGGCAGAGCCCTTGGCCTTGGTGAATTGGTAATAGTCATGTCCTATTTTGAAGAACACCTCGCTGATGAGTTTGAGCATCCTAGAAATATGGTTGTCGGGATAATTAGTTCTGATACTTTAAACGAATTTGCAAAAAAAGCCCTTCAAGACAATATGGTGCATTTTGTCCCATATTCCGTTCTTTCAAAATGGACAGGCAACGCTGGGGAACTTTTGGAAAACATAGAACAAATCACAAAAGATCTTACAACAAAAACAGATTACCCTATAGATGGAATGGTTGCTGAGGTTGCCAATGAAGATGTAAAAAATTACATGGGAGCTACAGCTCATCACTACAGATGGCAAATAGCCATAAAGACAAAGGGTGAAACAGCAATAACTACCGTTGAGGGCATTAAATGGCAAGTGGGAAGAACGGGAAATATCACCCCTGTATTGGAAATCAGGCCTGTTTATCTTTCAGGAGCTAGAATTCGGAAGGTCACAGCTCATCACGCAGGTCTTATACAAAAAAAACATATAGGCGTCGGGGCAGAAATCGAAGTTATTAGAAGCGGGGAAGTAATTCCAAAGCTTGAAAAAGTTATTGCAGAATCAGATGAAATTATAATACCCGAAAAATGCCCTTCATGCGGGACAGAACTAGAATGGAATAATGATTTTTTAAAATGTAATAATAGTTCATGCAAAGCTCAAATAGAACAAAGCATCATCCACTGGTTTAAAACTCTCGGCAATGTGGACTGGTTTGGAATAAAAACAATCCAAAAGCTTGTTAAAAATGGTTATGATCGCCTTGAAAAAATATACGCTATGAGTGAAAATGATTTTAAAAGTATTGGTTTTGGCCCCGGTCAATCAAAAAATCTTGCAGCAGCCATTAATATAAGTAAAAATAAACCGGTTGAAGATTGGCGGTTTTTAGCGGCATTTGGAATATCTGATCTTGGAAAGGGCGACAGCAGAAAACTGCTTTCTCATATGAAGCTTGAAGAGCTAATAGATGCAAAAGCAGAAGATATTAAAAAAATACCTAATTTTGGTCCAATTACAAGCAGTTCGGTCGAAAAAGGCATAAAAAAAATTAAAGATACAATATATCACATGCTGTCAATTGGTTTTAATCTTGAAAGAATATCTCTTGCAAAAGAACAAATTAATACTGATAGCGCAATTGCCGGAAAACATGTTGTATTTACCGGCAAAATGGATTACGGAAGCAGAGAAGAAATGCAGGAAGAAGCGAGAATGCTTGGCGCAATAGTGCAAACTTCGATAAGCAGCAAAACTAATTATCTAATCTGTGGGGAAAAGGTGGGCACAAGCAAAATTAAAAAAGCAAAAAAAATGAGTGCAATAATTATATCTGAAGAAAAATATGCTAAATTGATTAATAAAATGTAACAATTCAGGTTTACGGTTCCAGGGCAGAGATCTCTGCCCTCGACGTCAGGCGGAGATGAAAAAATCAAGGCAACCAGTCGTGAACCCTGAACCTGACGATCTGTGTAGTTACCATGTATAGACTTTCAGATAATTCATTTCACAAGGCTATAAGGAACGTGGACGAAATATATGCATCACAGACTCAGGCCACCTTTGTCCGATCTCAAATCTCAAAAGTATCAAAATAGCCTGCTATTCCATCAACTTTTGTGATTTGAGATCAAACAAATTTGACCCAAATCTATGCGCCTACTTGGGGAAGTTAATTCGTCCACGTTCCTAAGGAAAAATCTGAGTAAGTTCGTGCTAAGGAACGGGGAGGAAATAAATTATGGCCATTACCAAAGCTGATGTTGTTGAGACAATCTGTGTTACAAATGGATTTCCAAAAAAACAATCTATTGAAGCGCTTGAAACTCTGCTGGAAATCATTAAGCAAACACTTGAATCCGGCGAGGATGTTTTGGTCAGCGGGTTTGGCAAATTTTGCGTAAAGCATAAAAAGAAACGAAAGGGCAGAAATCCCGCAACCGGAGAAGATATGATGCTTAGATCAAGAAAGGTTGTAACTTTCAGATGTTCCAACAAATTAAAGAATAAGATTAACACAAAATAAGTTGGTAGAATTTGCGTCCGAATTTGCCGTTGATTTTATTGATCTGATTGTGCAAAACCGCAGGAATAGCGGGCCTACTATTTCGAGGCCGATTTTATTAAGATCAGGTGCGAATAAAGATCAATGAAAGAGATGGTGAAGTTGGGATGCAAAAATGCCAAATTATTTTTGACTGAATCCTATGATTGAGGAAATAAAACTTCTGTGTATCTGGCCAAAAAAATAATCAAAAAAAAACTTCATTACATCATTAGGGAATCTTGCTGGGACGGAAAATATTTTAGAAGTCGGGACTTGTTTGATCTTGGGGCCAATCCGGCAAAATATATTATTTACCCTGGAGGAAATGCTTACTATATTGACGAAAAAGTAGAAAACATGCTGAACTCTCTTGGCGTGAAGCCCGACTTTGATGAACTCGATAATATATTCTGGCGCTTTCTGAAGCCGGAAATAAAGTACGTTCTTGAAATGTTCAGTAAAAGATCCGGACCCACGCAAAGAAAAAAAAGCGTAAAAGAAAAAGGGGGAAATGCTCAGTTTCATCTGTTTGATAAAAGAAGAATTCATTTTTTACGGTTCGGCAATATGGACCAGGGAAGAATTGGACGTATATCGCCTAAACTTTTTCAGGTGCTTCTCAATAAATCAAGAGACGAGATCGAACAGTATTTTCTGGAGTCGGAAGGTATTCTCGATCCCTCTGAATTGAAATCATACGTTTATGTAATATTTGATCTACAGAGATTTTCTTCAAAATTGACCGCAAAGACAATGCCTCAATCTCTGGATCAAAAAAAAGTTGATGAGTATTTTATTGAAGAGATATGCCGCCTGAACAAAGACAGGTCTTTCTGGGCAGGAATGGCAACCAGGCCGGAGTTGAACGAATATTTGATCCGATATATTATCATATTTTTTGATAACGAATACGGTCAAAGCTATTTTTTACATGATTACATAAAAAACTTTATTGACGGCAAAAGGTTTTATGCTCCACCCCCTAACAAGAGTTCAGTATCCTTGGATGAAGCTATAACTATATTCGATATAAAAAAAGATAAACTTAAGAAAATGAGTCGCCGCGGCTTAACGGCATTATACAGGCATATGGCTAAAAAACACCACCCAGATAAAGGGGGAGAGCATGATAAATTTATTAAATTAACAGAAGCATATCAGGAACTATTAAAAAGCAAAAATGCCATGTAGAAATGGGAAACATTTGGAGAAAGAGAGGGCAAGTTTTCATTGTTTATATTGATTAGGAACGGGGAAGTTATTTCGTCCCCGTTCCTTACCTTGGTTGTATTTTTATAAACGAAAACTTGCGCTCTCTATTGTATGGAGCTTTAAAATAAGTTAAAGCTCAATGAGTCAATAATTATTTTTTGCCATCATCGTCCTCTCCTGTTCCTTCCTCTGGCGGCGGTTCCTGTGTCAGTTCATCGCCTTCGCCGATTATAGTTTTGGAATCAAGGGTGATGAGATCCGTCGGGTTATCAGGCGGAGGAGCAATAACTCCAGAGCTATGTGCCGATTCCATACTTATTTTTTGGTCTTCTAGAACTTGACGTGAACTTGATTCTCCATCTGAGGCAAAAGCAATGCCGCCAATAAATACAAAAGAAAATGCAAAACAAATAATCATAACTTTCTTCAACATAATAATATACCTCCCAATAAATAAGTTTGTGTTTTTCCAACAATGAATTATCTGAAAGTCTTTAAAAGCAACATATGTGCCAAAAAGCCAACTTGTTGAAATGTTGATCATTCGATAAATTCACAATAGATTCGCAGCGTTTTCGGTTACGGATTTTACATATCTGGTTACGTTTTCGCTATGCTCTATCTTTTTTGACTGAGCCCTTAATTAAGCGTGAATAAAATGAAGGAACATTGAACCCTAAACAGAGGAATTATAATGAAATGTCCAGGACAAGACATAAGGTACTGGAAACCAGGGGCTATTTTTGATGCTAAATGCCCTAAGTGCGGCAAAGATGTTGAATTTTTCAAGGATGACACAACACGAAAATGCCGCAATTGCGGGCATAAGTTTATAAATCCTAAAATAGACTTTGGCTGTGCTGCTTACTGCCAGTATGCAGCGCAATGCGTAGGCGACCTTCCCGATGAATATACGGCGCAGAGGGAAGAAACGCTTAAGGAACGGATCGCAGTTGAAATGAAAAAATATTTCAAAAAGGATTTTAAGCGAATCGGTCATGCCATGCGAGTGGCGTGCTATGCCGAAAAAATCGGAAAAAACGAAGGCGGCGACCTGGCTGTAATTCTGGCTGCCGCATATCTGCATGATATTGGCATTCATGAAGCAGCACAGGCAAAGGCAAGCGCTACGGCTGAAAACTATAAAAAAACAGGGCTGCCTGTTGCAATATCTATAATGACAGAGCTTGGGGCAAAAAAAGAGCTGATTGACGAGGTATGCGATATCATAGGCCATCACCATCACCCAGGAACCGATTCAAGCCTGAATTTCAAGATAGTTCATGACGCAGACCTTATCGTCAATCTTGAGAACAAGCAGAAAGGAAACCCAATAAATGATGAAGAGCTTGCTGAATTTATAGGAAAAACTTTTTTAACCGAAAGCGGGCGAAAAGAAGCAGGCGAAAAGATCAATCCATAGAGCTCGGTAAAAACAAAAAAATGGTCATAGTATTTTATAATAAAAGTTTCCCAAATGAATTATTATACTATAATTTTAATGTGTTAGATTGAAAAATGAATATTTGTGGTACGCCTTCGGCGTGCTAATTGATAAGCCAAAGTTAGGAACGTGGACGAATTAACTTCCACAAGTAGGCGCACAGATTTGGGTCAGATTTGCTTGATCTCAGATCACAAAAGTTGATGGAATAGCTTACCTATTTCAACATTTTTGTGATTTGAGATCGGGCAAAGGTGGCCTGAATCTGTGATGCATAGTTGGGGAAGTTATTTCGTCCACGTTCCTTAGAGTTTGCCCTCTTATATATTGATGTTTTAAGGAATATATAAAATGGTAGCATTCCTTAACCTTAGGCACTTTAATATACTTTAGCTCACTTATGTTCAACAATTACAAAATGTTAAGTCATTTGGGAAACTTTTATTTATAACTGTAACCCTTAATTTTTTTGGCGTCCCCAAGGGGATTTGAACCCCTGTTGCCGGCGTGAAAGGCCGGTGTCCTGGACCAGGCTAGACGATGGGGACATAAAGTGGGCCGTGCGCGGCTCGAACGCGCGACTCTCTGCTTAAAAGGCAGATACTCTACCAACTGAGTTAACGGCCCTTAAAAAATGTACTTTTTAACTACAAATTCTAATTTTGTCAACAAATTTATTTACGCCAGAATTCAGGAACCAGATAAATTATAATTGTGTATATTTCAAGCCTTCCTAACAGCATGCACCATATCAGCAGCCACTTGCCCAGATAGGGTATTTGGGCGTAGTTTTGCGCCGGCCCCACGTTTGCAAAACCAGGGCCCACGTTTCCTATTGCTGATGCAACCGCAGTAAATGATGTTACAAAATCTACACCCATACCTGCAAGAACTATGGAACATAGAACAAATAGCCCTATGTAGAGCCCCAGGAATCCAAGAACGCTTCTTGTAACATCCTCTGAAACTACTTTGCCGCCGATTTTGATGTGGGTAACAGAGTGGGGATGAATCAGGGAAAAAAGCTCTTTGTAACAATATTTAAAATAAAGCATGACGCGAAGAAATTTCATTCCCCCCCCAGTCGAACCCGCTGATGCTCCCATAAACATGCACAGAAGCAGTATTAGTCTGGACATGGCAGGCCATTGATCAAAATCGGCTGTAACATAGCCTGTGGTAGTAATAATAGAGACCACCTGAAAGGCACCATAGCGAAATGCCTGAAAGATATTGTCGTATACCGTACCGTAAATATTAAAAGTAACAACTGCAATCAGCAGAATAACAGCTCCCAAAAAAAACCGGCACTCTGAATCTTTCCAGAAAGCAAGTGTTTTTCCCCTTAGCAACTGATAATGAAGTGAAAAATTTATTCCAGCCAAAAGCATAAATATAATGATTATAGAATCAAAATATACGCTGTCAAAATGGGCTATTGAAGTGTTTTTAGTTGAAAATCCGCCGGTCGGCATGGTTGTAAAGGTGTGGCACATAGCCTCATAAGGGCTCATGCCTCCTATCATAAGAAGGATGGCCTCTAATAAAGAAATCAAAGCGTAAACTTTCCAGAGGAGTATGGCTGTGTCTTTAATACGCGGTCTTAGCTTGTCGGGGACGGGACTCGGCACTTCCGCTTTATAAAGCTGCATGCCCCCAACTCCGAGAAAGGGAAGTATGGCAATGGATAATACTATTATTCCCATTCCTCCCAGCCATTGAATAAAGCTGCGCCAGAAAAGAAGATCTTTTGATAGGGCTTCAACATTTGTTATTACCGATGCTCCAGTGGTTGTGACCCCCGACACTGATTCGAAAAATGCATCCACAAAAATTATAAATTCACCACCTGCCAGATAAAACGGAAGTGCACCAAAAATTCCAATAGTTGTCCAGCCGATGGATACGATCGCCATCCCTTCGCGCTGAGTTATTGTCTCTACTCTTGAGCCTCTAAAACACAAGTGCAGCAGCAGCCCTGCAAAAGTCGTAATACCAATGGACTTTAAGAATGAAATAACGCTTTGATCCTTATAATAAAGCCCAACTGCTATGGGAAATAACATGGTGAGGCCAAAAAAAAGAGTTAATATCCCAACAACATTCAGGATATAACGCCAGCGCATTTAGAAATACTCCAGTTTTACTGTAAGAATTTTTTCGATTTTTGGTATGGCCTGCCTTGTAGCAAATATTATGATTCTGTCATCAGGTTTAATAATACTGTCACCGGAAGGAATAATTATATTATCATTTCGAATTATACTTGTTACAAGTGCTCCCTTTGGGAATGATATGTTTTTTAGCGGTTTTCCTACGAGTTCTGAAGTTTCAAGAGCAACAGCCTCCATGAATTCGGCTTGCTCTCCTTTAATTGATATGGACGAAAGCACCTTGCCGCGTCTTATGTGCTGCAAAATTGTATTTATAGCAGAAAGCCGCGGGCTGACTACCTGCTCAATTCCGATCATTGACATAAGTGAAAAATAGCTGAATTTACTGATTTTTGTTATTGTCTTTCGCGCTCCCATCCTTTTGGCGAGCAAAGAAGCTAAAATGTTTATTTCTTCATCATTTGTAAGCGTAATGACAAAATCCATTTCCTGAACATTTTCTTCATTAAGCAGCCCTTGATCAGAACCGTCTCCATGAAGGACTACGACCTTGTTCAGCTTTTCTGCAAGTTTGGCACATATATCAGGATTTTTTTCGATTATTTTTGTATGAATAGGCTTATCATCAAGCAGAGTGGCCAGCCTTGATCCTATTCGGCCTCCTCCAACAATCAAAACCCTGTTAACGGGCTCTGCATGTTTATCGAATATCGTAAGGGTATCCAGGATTTTGTCCTCTTCACTGATAAAATATATCAGATCTCCAGGCATAAGTCTGTCATCGCCACTTGGGATTATAAGTTCTTCATCCCTTATAACCGCGGCAATAAGAGGGCCTTGTTTGCCAAGAAGTGCAGGAATTTCATCAAGGCGTGAACCTGCCAGCCGCGCTTTTTTCTCTAAATTTATACCGATAAATTTGACACGGCCGTTTGCAAACTTTCCAACATCAACAGCACCGGGCATGTTCATAAGCCTATCGATTGTTTTCACAACCTCAATTTCCGGATTAATTAAAGTATCTATGTGAGGTGCATGATCTCGAAAAATGGCATGGTATTTATCAAAGTCGGCATTTCGTATACGCGCCAGTTTTTTTGTATATGGCGAAATGATATTTGCTACCAGGCATGCCACAAGGTTTGTTTCGTCGCTGTTCGTTACAGCAAGGAGTATTTCTGCTTCCTTTATTCCCGCATCTTCAAGTGATACAGGACTGCTGCCGGATCCCAGTATAACCTGAACGTCTATATTGTCGGCAATACGACGAATAGCGTCACTATCCTTATCAATCACCACAACGTCTTTATTTTCATGTGACAACCGGCTTGCGACGTGAAAGCCGACCTCTCCTGCGCCGACAATTACAACTTTCAACTGGTTTGCTCCTTTAATTATTTTTCACAGTCATCCTGCAATAGTTGATAGTCAATAGTCAATCAAAAGCCTTTTGACAATATATTTATTATGTATATCAAACCCGGCTATGATAAAATAAAATCAGATTAAAAGAAGTGTCGAAAATACAACAGGTTGGAGTAATATTTTTACATAAATTTTGATAACGAAAAAAGGCAGAGTCTGATGACTCTGCCTTTATCACAAAATTAGTTATAGACTTTCAGATAATTAATTTCACTATGTTATCAGTCGTCCCCGTTCCTTACTGAACAGAAAAAGCCATGAATCCGACTGTTTCGGAGGCATGGTCTGTTTCATGGTCATAGGATTGCTCTTCACTGATTTTTACATCAACTCCCTCTGTATCCTTGTTTTCCCAGCGCACATTGGCAGGGTCAGGACCATTATTTGTCTGCATATCAGAAATAAATACAGGTGCATTTTCGAATCCTTGATTAAATGAAAT
The DNA here is from genome assembly GCA_014237365.1 of Desulfobacteraceae bacterium. Taxonomy (GTDB): domain Bacteria; phylum Desulfobacterota; class Desulfobacteria; order Desulfobacterales; family ETH-SRB1; genus B13-G4. The sequence goes on from JABZFQ010000275.1 coordinate 27,007, forward strand.
TTCTTGCCAATCATCATTTATATTAAATTTAATATTTATTTCAAATGCAACGCTGTTTACAATGCCGCTTGATGGTTCCCATGCGATATATGCGACCTCTTCTGTTGCATGGATTTTAGAATTTAGTTCCTGTTCCTGCAGGCAGAATGCGAATCCATCGATTTTGTCGTTAGATACAGTTCTGCAGAATACTGCATCAGACCCACTATAGCTAACAACAGCAGTTGTTACCACAGGAGTATAATTGAATTTACTTTTGAAGTTTACGATTTCATCAAATGAGGTAGTATTATCAGTAGTAAAACTTCCTGCTTCGACCATGGTTCCATCCGCTAATGTATAACTGCTCCGCTCCATAATTATGTAGCCGACTGTTTCGTCTTTATGATTACCCTTTAAATATTCCCACTCCTGAATGCAAATATCAAAGCCTGTAATATCAACATTTTGTATTCTCAAAATGGCAGGATCAGTTCCATTGTAACTTAATGATTTAGCTACCACTACAGGATCAAAAAAGGGCTTGGTGAATTCAATCCGCTGCCATTTATGATTTATACTTACTTCCCCTGTTTGCATAATAGGAAATAAAGGCCTGGAGTTAGCATCAGACGGATTAAATTCATAAAGAAGTTCCAGTCCGTCCAATAAGCCGTCATTGTCAGAATCCGGATCTAAAAGATTTATAATTGAATCCCCATCATGGTCTTTATCCCAATTATATCCCCAGTATTCTATTTCATTTCCATCGGTTATGCTGTCTCCATCTGTATCAGCGTTGTTATGGTCGGTTCCGAAAAAATTGATTTCCCCTTCGTCTGTAAGTCCATCACCATCTGAATCAATAGTAGATTGAGAAACATAATAAATAATTTCTTTAGAAAATTCACTTTGATGCCCCCCAATATAATATGCAGTTACTGCAAAATAATATAATTGGCCTGAGTTCAAATCGGAGATTGTATAGGTTGTTTGGTTGCCAACTTCATCAATTTTAAACTCGTAATTCCCGTAATTCACGGAACCCACGTCATGTCTGCTTGAATAACCGTAATATACTATATAGCCGGCAATATCTGGCTCTTCTATATTTTTATCCCACTCTAATATTACATCGACAGCGATGGAACTGGCGGGTATAAAAAGTATCATGGCTAAAGCCAAAACTGCAATTCTGTAAAAGCGATAATTAACATGTTTAGATATCATTTTTTGTATATACCTTTAGTGTTCAGTTCTGTTGCTGATTATTAGAGTTGTTGCTCAATAAGATTTTTATGCAATATATTGTGATTTTTGATTGAACATAATCCTGCATATTGTATTTATTGCTTATTGGGCAACAACTCTATTACGTTAAAATCAAATTTTGACCGGCAAAAACTTTCCTTGTGTTATTGCTAAAAAAGGTTGTTAGGAACGTGGACGAATTAACTTCCACAAGTAGGCGCATAGATTTGGGTCAAATTTGTTCGATCTCAGATCACAAAAGTTGAAGGAATAGCGAGCTATTTCAATATTTTTGGGATTTGAGATCGGACAAAGGCGATCTGAAGCTGTGATGCATAGTTGGGAAAGTTATTTAGTCCACGCTCCTTATATCTTGGAAGGACATAAATTGCGTTTTTTCGGTGAGCAAGGTGCAAAGGTGCGGAATAGCAAGCTATTTCAGGCCTGAGCAACGCAGCTATTGGTGTTCAGAGCCGACGAAAAATCACAAATTATGTCCTTTCGAGGATGCATAACGGGTAGTTCTTTTGCAGTGAATAGAACCGATAGAATATTATTAGGAACGGGGTACGAAATAACTTCCACAAGTAGGCGCATAGATTTGGGTCAAATTTGTTCGACCCCAAATCACAAAAATTGATGGAATAGATAGCACTCCGTCCCAAAAGTTCTGACATGTTTTCTGGCTGTTTATATTCCGTGAAATTACGGTTTCTATTGAGCCATATTTTAATACATACTTTGTTGATATTACAAAATATTTATGTGGAAAATGGGTTCGATGCAATACCATTTTAGCAGATTCCAAATTGCCATTAAAGCGTTCAGAACTTATGGGACAGAGTACTATCTATTTCAATATTTTTGTGATTTGAAATCGGGCAAAGTGCCCGAAGCTGTAATGCATAGTTGGGGAAGTTATTTCGTCCCCGCTCCTTAGGGCTCGCTCAAAAATAACTTGGCATTTTTGCATCCCGACTTCACCATATCTTTATCCAATCTTCAATCGCAAAAGTACTCGAAATAGCTCGCTATTCCTGCGGTTTTGCTAAATCAGATTGATTAAATCTACGGCAAATTCGGGCACAAATTCTACCAAGTTGTTTTTGAGCGAGCCCTTATACTGTGTTTATAAGAAGATAGGAAAATGATGCCCTAAATTATTATAAAAATATCATCATCATATAAAATCGGAAGCAAAGGTGGCTTTGGGATTTTCAATATTTATATGATTTTCCATACACTTTAATGCAATTATCTTAGATTGGTCATTGCATCTACGATTTTTGATAGACCTTCTTTCTGGTATGCAGCCTGAATATAAAAATTGTCGCCTTTCAATGCCTAATCTTCTGCCATTAAAAAAATATGTAATATTTTTTTTCATTGATAACCTTTAATATTATTGAGGATTTGAAACATTTGCAAAACGCCCCCTTTTGCCCAAATAGTGCTAAAGCTTCGCTAAGGATTCGCCCAAAAATAACTTGGCATTTTTGTATCACGACTTCACCATATTGTTAAGGAACGTGGACGAAATAACTTCCCCAACTATGTCACAGCTTCAGGCCGCCTTCGTCCGATCTCAAATCTGTGGGCGTACTTGTGGAAGTTATTTCATCCCCGTTCCTAACCGATCTTCAATCGCAAAAGTTCTCGAAATAGTCTCGCTATTCCTGCGGCTTTGCTTAATCAGATCAATTCTACGGCAAATTTGGGCGCAAATTCTACCAAGTTGTTTTTGACCGAACCCTAATTCCTTCTTAATGTTATTTATTATGAAAAGCAACAGCTGTACCAAAAAAATAATTTGTTGATATATACTCTGTTGATTTACTCCGATTTTAAAAATCAAGATACAAGATATTGTTGTTAATTCGCCTTGTGCGTACTATATATTGTATCAATTTCTTGAGAAGATAGTAAATCAACAGGGTCATATATTGACCTGTTAAAAAATAATGATGTTTTTCAAAATGGATTCCGGTTACGAATATTGCACAGTGAATTACTTTTTTTGCACTTTAGGAACGAGGACGAAATAACTTCCCCCAACTATGCGACACAGATTCAGGCCACCTTTGCCCGATCTCAAATCACAAAAGTATCAAAATAGATAGGCTATTCCATCAACTTTTGTGATTTGAGATCTAACAAATTTAACCCAAATCTATGCGCCTATTTGGTGAAGTTATTTGAGTGTAACCAAAATAAAACAGTGCCATCTTGATGATGGTTCCCTATTATGTGATACAATTCGTTTTCAAATAACGTAGGGGCAACGCCTGTGGTTGCCCTTTCGCCCTGTGGTTGCATATTATCAGGGCAGGCACAGGGG
>JABZFQ010000169.1 GCA_014237365.1 Desulfobacteraceae bacterium
AAAGTTGACTTTCCTCTTTCTTTCGAATGAACAGTTGAATGTCTCATTTTCATCTAATAGTTCCTCAGCATAATTTGTCATAATTCTGTTTAATGTCAGAATGCCAAGTGCGGCAAATAGCTCTTGCTTAATGAATTCTTCACACTTTCCGTGAAATTCAATTCCGTCAAGGTGAGTTTTTAGTGTCTTATAAAGTTCTTCATGCCCCCAACGAGCGTGGTAAGCCTCGGAATAGTCTGAGATAGTAATGTTTTTGTCGATAATCGTTGATCCAATGTAATAGCTTTCATTGCCGATCTGGTACTTCATCATTCTAAGTGGGTAGAACTCCAATTTTTCAATTTCAGGATGCTTTTTCTTGATGTTGGAGAAAGTTTTTTTAGATGGCCCAATCTCTGTCGTATTATCATCTCTACTTCCTTTAATGAACTCATTGATTTGTTTGAAGCTCTGTTTTTTAAGTCGAAAAACAGCATCAATATTGAGTCGGTTATGCCAATATAACAACGCATAGCTTATGTAGCCACGATCATAAATCACCACATCACCTGGCTTTAGTGCTTTTAGGTGTGTGATCGCTTCGCTCTGTTCGTCCATAGTATTTGCAAAAGTAACATCGTAGGTAACTTTGACTTTCAACCGATAAATACAACTAAGAAGACCTTGAGGGTAGAATGCGTGTTTGCAGGGGAGCCTGTATTTGCCTTTATCTTCATTCATGGTTTCTCGAGGAAGGTTAATCTTGCTGCCATCTACGGCAAAAACCCTTCTACCTTTCCAAAGGTAAGCTTCGCGTTTGTCGATGTGTTGCTCGTAAATGCCGAGGGCTCTTGTGTTGATCTCTTTGAACGTGTCCGCCTTGAACCTCTTTCTCGCTTCACAAAATGTTGTAGGCAAGAGTTTTTGTTTAAATGAAAGTTTGATGCCATGTGTATTTGCATTATCAATAAGATCGCAGAGTATTGAATCATATGAACGAAAGTTGTTTGCAAAAACTATTCTATAAATCGCAAGGATCATGGTCAGAGCGTTTACTTGTCTCGATTGCTTCAGTTCTTCAGTATCAATTCGCTTACAGATTAGTACGATCTCGTATTGAATTTTTTCCCACAGGTCAAGCTCTTCCTGGTTACTTTGAAATTTCTTTAAGCAATTATCAAAATGGTTGGCAGGACGCTTTTTATGTAAAGTTTTTGCTTTAAATTTACCGCAAAGAAGTTGCTTATAATTTGGATCCAGGGGAAAAATATAGATATCTTTTTTAACTTGTTTTTCCTTCGGTAAAGAAATGCTATCGAGTCGATAGTTTCCTGAAGACTGTCCAATCCGGATAAAATTTGCGGATTTATACATTGCACCTGTAAATCGAATAGGATCCACGTAGGTTTCTACTAATAGGGGCTTAAAGTTAAATTTAACTTCCCAATCATTGGCAACATTTGAAAGCGCTATCGACAAACTTTTTGAACCCAGGTTCTGAATTTTTATCCAAGGCAAAATCAGCATGCGGTTATTATTAAGGATCCAATTCAGACTTTGAACTCGTTGTTCATCAGACCATCCTATCCATTTATCCCGGTCCTTCTGTCGGTAAGTAGTACTACAGGTAAAAGAAATACAGCCAACCGGATTTAACACGCCATTGAAATGTATAAAGTATTTAATGCTTGAGCCAAACATCTTTTTATAACCCAAGTAATGGTAGCGTTGTACCAAATCGTTCCATTCTTCGCGTTGATCTCCTTTAGTTATCTGCTTAAGGAAGACCTGGTAATCTTTAATGCTCCCCTTAATATCTGCCTTGTCCGTAATGTCAAAAAGATCTTCCTCCTTCTTAGGTGGCTTTGGTTTATGCACTCGCTTCTCAAGTGGTTTTAGCTTAACTTCACCCCGTTTTTCCAACTTGTTCAGTAAACTCAGACAAGAATTTACTTTCAGAGATCCCGCAGGTGTTTTCCATTCAAAATTCTCACAGATAGTATTTGCAAGTGCTCTGCGTGATAAATTGGGTCCAGCTATCTTAATCTTTGCCATTTTTTAACCCTTTGCAGTTTTTCCTTGGGAAGCAACGGTGTATTATTAGGATCTCATAGCAAAGCAAAAAAGTCAAGCAAAAAATTTAGACTATGATTTCAGTAAGATAACCCGAAACAAATTCAAAACTGAATGACATTGATACTATTACAAACAAAAACTTCTCTGAAGTTTTTGAAATATGCAAAATTGCCGAAAACATCGGAGCAAATTATTTGAAGTTACAAAAATTTATATTAACAGAATCTGTTATGCAAAAAGATTTATCCATTGGAGAATCTAATAAAATTGGGGCAACCGGAACTGGTGTGACTCCTAACACTCTCAATCGAAATCAATATGGTCAATAAAATCAATCTGTTGCGCAAGCAATTGTTAAGATATCAATATTTTAACGATGGTATTAAG
>JABZFQ010000189.1 GCA_014237365.1 Desulfobacteraceae bacterium
AAGCAAGACTTTCTTTATTTTATGGCACTACATTAGAAAAATCAAAACAACATATTTATAATATATTGTAATCATTGGGTTTAAATTTTTAAAAATTGTAAAACAATGCTCATTATGAGTATTGGCTCATTAAAATGAAAAAGATGGGCTAAGTCGGCTTCTGTTTCCCGCACCTCCTCAGAATCACGAGGATTGTAACCGCTCTTCAATGATTATGGCCTGAAGTTGGTCCGCAAGGTCGCATACTTTTTGCTCCATTTTTTCCAGTTGATCGGCTGAACTGATTACCTGATCAGAGTTGCAAATCTCTTGTGCTTTCTGAAAAAGTGCTTGAATTGCACCGCAAGAACCGTTAACTTCTTTTTTTGTGCTCGGATCGTTGGACATGGCTAAACTCCTTTCGTTAAGATTTTTAAGCAAACCATAACAACTCGTGAATAGTTTGTCCATAAGTTTTCAGCCTATCATCAAATAAAATGCATTTAGCCCACTTTTTGGGAATGCGCCCTTTAACAAAAGGGCTGGGATTTGCATATGAAAAGCAAAAAGCAGTCAACCGTAAACCGTGAACTGTTATTTATATGTCTGAAAATACTCGCGTAACAAAAGCCGCAGGCGTCGTCGGTGCATCAACTTTATTAAGTCGTATCTTCGGCTTCATAAGAGACGTTGTAATAGCCTGGTTCTTTGGGGCAGGACTGAGCTCGGATGCTTTTTTTGTGGCTTTCAGGATTCCAAATCTATTAAGAAGACTTTTTGCTGAGGGTTCTCTAAGCATTGCATTTCTTCCTGTCTTTACTGAATGCCTTACAAAGCAAGGGAAGAATGAAGCCTTCAAATTAGCAAGGTCTGCAATAAGGCTGCTTTCCGCAATATTGGTTATTACCGTCATTATCGGTATTTTTTTATCTCCGACAATAATACGTATAATAGCTCCAGGGTTTACTGTCTCACCTGAAAAATTTTCACTTACAGTTACTCTGACCCGTATTATGTTTCCGTACATTTTCTTTATATGCCTTGTCGCTATTTGTATGAGTATTCTTAATGCGTTAGGCCATTTCGCCGCACCGGCTCTTGCCCCTGTTTTTTTAAATTTTGCCATGATATGTTCTGTTATTTTTATATCCCCTCATATGGCTGAACCGGTAACAGGTCTTGCCATTGGGGTTCTGATAGGTGGTTTTTTACAGTTGGCACTTCAGCTTCCATTTCTTATAAAGAAAGGTTTTTATTTCTGGGAAAAAACCAAAACCTATCATCCCATGCTGAAAAAGGTGGGCTTGCTGATGCTTCCTACTGTATTTGGTGCCGCAGTTTATCAGATTAACATATTAATCGGGACTCTACTGGCTTCTTTACTGCCCGAAGGGAGCGTTTCGTATCTTTACTATGCTGACAGGCTGGTTCAGTTTCCTTTAGGAGTTTTTGCTATAGCAACAGCAACAGCCGTACTACCAAGCCTTTCAAGGCAGGCATCTGCTCAGGATTACGATTCTCTCAGGGATACCTTTGCCTATGCCATGAGATTGATTCTTTTTATTACAATCCCTTCTATGGTAGGACTTATAGTTCTAAGAGAGCCTATAGTTGAGCTGCTTTTTAAAAGAGGGGCTTTTGATGCTGAAACCACAAAATTGACGGCATCGGCTCTTTTATATTATGGTATTGGTCTGTGGGCATTTTCGGCGGTACGGATAGTTGTTTCAACATTTTATGCTCTTCAGGATACTAAAACGCCGGTACGAATGGCTGCAATATCTGTTGTTGCAAACATAATATTTAGCATTATTCTTATGCAGTATCTGGGCTACAGAGGGCTTGCTCTTGCAACTTCGCTGGCTTCCATGCTTAATTTTTGGCTCCTTGCCCGTGCATTAAAGGTCAAGCTTGGCTTGTTGGGATGGGAAAATATTACTGAATCCGCCTGCAAAACAATGGCAGGCTCCTTTATAATGGGGGCAGTTGTCTGGGCAATTGCATTATTAATTATACCCTCAGATGACAAAACTTTAATTGGCCTTTTTTCCGGACTCATGGGCAGCATATTTGCCGGTCTTGTCTTCTATGGTTTTTTTTCTTTTTTTATCAAGAGTCCGGAGCTTGAAAAAGTCTTGATTGTTGTTAAAAAGAGCATGAGCATAAAGTGAGTTTGAAGCAAAAAATTCTATTTTCTTTATCAATAATGATTCTATTTTCTTTGCTTTTATTTATTATTTTCGGTGATAATGGACTATTTGATTTTAACCTGCTAAAAAGAGAGAAATACAGGTTGATAGAAAAAAATGTTAAGATTAACATGGATAATCTTTCTTTATATCGTGAAATTGATCGATTGGAACATGACTCCGGATATATTGAGGATGTGGTTAGACGAGAACTCTGTCTTATAGCTGAAAACGAGGTGATATTTAAGTTTAATGGTGAACATAAAGTTAAAAAATGAATAATCAAACTGAATTTTATACAAAAACTATGGCGAATGTATATGCTGAACAGGGTTATTTTGCAAAAGCAGTTGAGATCTACAGACACTTGTTGAAGCAGGATCCTGTAAGCAGGGATCTTAATGATTTACTTTCTGAAGTCGAGAGGAAACTTAATGAAAAGCAAAAAAAAGATAGAGAAAGCCTTGAAAAGTTATTCAGAAAATGGATTTATCTGCAACTAAGTTATAACATGCTGCAAAAATTGAAAAAGTTGGCTACCAACTTAAAGCTGGACACTTAGTTCGTGCCTGAACGAAAACCCTCTATTTTGAGGTTTGTGCAGAGCGACTGTCTTGATTAATCGGCTTAAACCACTACCTGAGGTAGTGGTTTAAGCCGATTAATTAAGCCTGAATTAGAAGCGTACCTTCCAGGTACCCCTTGTCAAGCCACCACCTCAGGTGGTGGTAGTTGACTACGACTCTCACCCACGGGGGTAACAATAACCAATTTCATGGTATTTCTCCCAATTCCAAGGTTTCGGATTTATCTTGGCACGAGCATGCGGTTGTTAGCTCTCCACTATCTTAGTTTGTAACTATAAATCTAATGCAAATAAGACTGCTTGGCGTACTTGTCCCTTTTTTTGCGAGGAAAGAGTTGTAATGAGCGAACCCACTTTCCCTTTTGAGACTGTTTGGATATGATCAAAATTGATGGTGCAATCTCTTGACATACCATCAAGTTTTGACAAGAATACTTCGCTTGGCACGTCTCTGATTGTTGATGTGATCGGTGCAACAGTAACTTCTCCAAGGTATTCCAAAACAGAGTCGCGGGTCAAAATCAACACAGGACGTTTCTTATCGGGCGCTTTGAATTTATACCATCTGATTTCTCCCTTTTTCATTCATCCCCCCAATCCTGTTCCTCTTCCCACAGACTGAACTCTTCCTTGTTCACAGGATGTAACTCATATCCCCTCCTGTGCTTCTCTTCAAGACGACTAATACTAAAATGATTGATTGCATCTCGTAAAGCATTACGTGTGAAAGCAGATCGGGTCGTTTTGAGTTCTTTGACCACCTTGTCGACCGATTGAACCAAGTTGTCATCCAAGGTCATTTGTATAGTTCGCATAGACATACCTCTATTTAAGATGGACTAATATAGCTATATATACCCCACATAAAATATTGCGTCAAACAATATTCAATATTTTTTGAAAATTGATATTCGGTTAGATAACGTACTGCTCACCTGCCGCAGTCGCTATCTGAAAAACTATCAAAAAAAAGTGATGAACTGTCGTAAAACAACGATTAATCTAAAGCGGCACGGCTTCTGCGGTCAAGTGAAGCAGATGGTTCTAGGGACAGCCGACAAGGCTGTGAGTCTTATGGGGTGAAAGTCCCCTGCCGTCAATTACCCGGTTCGGACGGCTAGTATATCCGGGACACGGGGAGGTAACAAGCCGTGGGGTGCTCGGAAGTAAAAGCCACAGATGCTGGACGTTGAAAAACGTGATAGTAGGTGCGATCAGTGTGGCGAGCAAAATTGGAGGCCTGAACATAAAGGAATATCTGCAGCTCCGAATGAAAGCTCCGAACTGAAATCGCTGTTCGGGAAATTGTGTGCGCCGACCCAGTCCGAACGTGGGGAAGGTCGATGTGCTATGTGAAGAAACGGGAAAAAAGCAGCATAGCGGCCACCGGAGTAGCAATGGCATTCAGTTAAGCAAAAAATGGCATTTTAAAGGCTGCATATTGTATGGTGCAATGATGATGTGCACAATATGTAGAGAATTTTATACCCAAAATGCCTTAAACGAATGCCATTGGGATGAGAGGGGGGCTTGCGGAAACACGGATAAGGATAATGCTAAACGGGCACGTAAAGCGGAAACGCCGAAACAGTTCGCAGGCTTTTTTCTATCCACGATAAAAAGACTAACAATTTGCAATAATGCAATTAGTTATGTATCATTTTGCAAATTGTTTAAAGCCGGCCAGGTTCCTATGACCTTGTATGATTTAAAGAAATTTGGAGTTTGAAAATTTGAATAACTTTGACCTTATAAACACTCCTCTGTCAGGAATAAACCTTATTGAAGCAAGTGCCGGCACTGGAAAGACATATGCGATTACAGGACTGTTTTTAAGACTGATCCTTGAAAAGGAGCTGCTGGTTGATCAGATACTGGTTGTAACCTTTACAAAGACTGCGACCGCTGAGCTGAAGGAAAAAATTCGCAATATATTGCTTCAGGCAAAAGAGGCGTTTTTAAAGGGCACAAGTAACGACAGTTTTATAGATCATATTGTAAAAAATGCCGAAGATCCGGCTTTCTGCATTCAGTTAATTGAAAATGCTCTTGTAGATTTTGATAAGGCATCAATTTTTACCATACACGGATTTTGCCAGAGAATACTGCAGGAGAATGCTTTTGAAACAGGAAGTTTGTTCGATACAGAGCTTTTATCCGATCAGTTAAAATTGAATCAGGAGGTTGCGGATGATTTCTGGAGAAGACATTTTTATGATCTTCCTTTGGAATTTATAGCTTATTCTATTAAGAAGCTGTCGGGTCCCGAGTATTTTTTAAACTTACTTGAAAAGATAAAATCCTCTGAAATAAAAATAATTCCTGATTTAAAAAAACCTTCCTTAAAAAGCCTTGACGCTTACAGAGATTGTCTTAAAAGTCTTAAAGATTCGTGGTCTGTTTCAAAAAAAGAGGTTGAAGAGCTGCTAAAAGACCCTTCTCTTAAGGGCAATGTTTATAAAACCCTGAAACCTGATGAGCAAAATCCGGATTATACTAAAAGAGAGCTGAAAATCATGTCAATGTCCAGGGATATGGATCGTTTTGCTGACCCTGAGGGCATTGGATTTCCTTTATTTAAAGGATTTGAAAATTTTACAGCATCGAAACTCAAAGATTCAGTTAAGAAGAATCAAACTTTTTCTGATCACAAATTCTTTGATATATGCGACGAGCTCTATTCAAAAGCTACTTTACTTGAAACCGAGATGGAAAACTATCTTGTTTTCTTAAAAGTCGAGTTCTTCAGGTTTGCAAAGTTTGAGCTTTCTGAAAGAAAAAAAGTTGAGAACATACAATTTTTTGATGATCTTCTCATAACGGTTAAAGAGGCTCTTGAAAGTAAGGGAGGAAAAGAACTCGTGAAAGCCATAAGGAAAAGATATAAAGCAGCGCTTGTTGATGAATTCCAGGATACAGATCCGGTTCAGTATGAAATATTCAAAAGGATCTTTTCTCCACAGGACAGCATGCTTTTTATGATTGGTGATCCCAAACAGGCAATATACAGCTTTAGAGGCGCTGATATTTTTTCATACATGAAGGCTGCCGGCAGTGCTAAATTTAAATATACACTGACTGAGAACTGGCGGTCAGAAGCCCGTCTTATAAAAGCGATAAACACCATTTTTTCCAGTGTAAATGAACCTTTTATATTTGATGAAATTCCTTTTGAAAAGGCAAAGCCGGCAAAGTCTGACATAACCGAGAAGCAAAGCACTTTTGCTCCATTAATATTGTGGTATGTGGGCTCTGATAACAAGAAACCTATGGACAGAAATGATGCTGTGCTCATGATTGCCAAGGCTGTTACAGGCGAGATTGTGCGGCTTTTATCATCCGGTTATGGCTGTGAACAAGATTGTTTTAGACAAGGCGATATTGCCGTGCTTGTACGAACAAATGAACAGGCACGGATAATAAAAGAAAGTCTTTCTGCAAGAAGGATACATTCCGTTCTTTATACTAATGAGAGCATTTTTGAGTCACAGGAAGCGCTGGAGATAGAAAGAATTCTCTCATCTATTTCACAGCCTGGAAATGACAGATTGCTTAGAGCCGCTCTGGTCATGAATATTATGGGTGTTCACGCTGAAGAACTTGATCCGAAAAATATTGATATTTTATGGTGGGAGAAACAGATCGGCAAGTTTAATGAATACTATCAGCAATGGAATAGATTTGGTTTTATCAGGATGTTTCGCTTGTTTATGGTAAAGGAAAAGGTCAGAACTCGCCTTCTCTCATTTGTGGATGGGCAGAGACGGCTTACAAATGTTCTACATCTCACAGAAATACTTCATGGGGAATCTACTGAGAAAGAACTGGGGATGACTAATCTTTTAAAATGGCTTTCCGAACAGATAAGTTCTGCTTCAAACAGGGTGGAAGAATATCAGCTTCGCCTTGAAAGCGATGAAGATGCTGTAAAAATTGTGACTATTCATAAATGCAAGGGCCTTGAATACCGAATTGTTTTTTGTCCTTTTGTGTGGGGTGGATCCCTGCCGGCAAAAGGCAGGGAGTTTATCTTTCATGATAAAGATAAAAACAGAACACCAACACTTGATCTTGACTATGATAAAGATAACTCTAATATCATCCTTGCTCAGAATGAACTTCTGGCGGAGAATTTAAGGCTGCTTTATGTTGCTTTAACAAGAGCGAAAATTAGATGCTATCTTGCATGGGGCAAGATAAAAAATGCTGACACATCTGCTCTGGCTTATCTTTTTCATTATAAGAACTTTGACGAAAAATTTGATTATCAAAATGATGTTGTCGGGTCTTTGAAAGAGAAATTTATGTCTAAAACAGACCATGAAATTTTAAGTGATTTAAAGGAACTTGTAAGCAAGTCAGATGGAAGCATTGAGCTTGATCTCATGCCTTTTAATAATGATATTTTTGAGCATCAATTAATAAAGGATGATGATGATGAACTTATATGCCGGAAATTTTCAGGGAAGATAGATACAGCATTTGGGATTTCAAGTTTTTCATCACTTATATCCGGCAAGTTTGCGTCTGAAGAACTTCCTGACAGTGATTCAGCCGGAGTGGATATTGGTACTCATGCCGGGCATTTTATTCAGAAAGAACTGTCTATTCAAGAACCGTTTGGGAGAGAAGATATATTTTCTTTTCCTAAAGGGGCAAGGGCAGGCATATTTTTCCATAATATTTTTGAACATCTTGATTTTGCATCAAAAGATACAGGGCATCAAGAAAAACTGGTAAAAGACAAATTAAAAGAATACGGCTTTGAACAGTCATGGCTGGAAACTGTTTGCAGTATGATAAAAAATGTTCTTTCAGTGTCTCTTGAAAGTAAAGGTGAAGAAGTTATTCTCTCTTCTGTTAAATGCAATAAAAGAATAAATGAAATGGAATTTTATTTTCCTTTAAATTATATTACTTCACAAAAACTGAAAAAAATTTTCAGCGATAATGCCGGTATTGATATATCCTCCGGCTTTTCAAAACAGATAGAAAAACTTTATTTTTCGCCTTCAGAAGGCTTTATGAAAGGGTATATTGATACGATATTCCAGCATAATGGCAGATTTTATATTGTTGACTGGAAATCAAATTTTCTGGGTACAAGCATTAAAGACTATGCACAGGATTTATTAAGAGAAACTATAAGGTCTAATTATTATAATTTGCAGTATTATATATATACTCTTGCTCTTCATCAATACTTGAGATGGCGGATGCCGAATTACAGATATGAAAATGATTTCGGCGGTGTATTTTATGTGTTTATAAGAGGGGTGGACAGCAATTCAGGGCCGGAATTCGGCATTTTTAATGATGTGCCGGAAAGCAGATTTATTGAGATGATAGGGAGGGTGCTTATACCAGGCTTTGTAACACGTTAGTGCTTTTAATTTAAATTGAGCGATTTTTTACTCGACCTGCACCAATCTTTCGCGCATCAAGGATTTGCGAAAAGGAAAAAAGATCAAAGCTAAAGGATGCCATCGAGATGCTGTACGTTCTACACACAAAACTGTTGCCTGAACACGGCAAATGATTATACAGGATACTGGAAAGTCTTTGTTACCTGAGATTTGGCAAAATGGTGGCCATTTACAAATCCTTATAATTGATATAAAATGATTAATTTAGTGTAACAGTTTACCGTGAGTCTACATAAGCAATGCCACATAATTATGAAATTAAAAAATTTATCCAGCAAAACAGCTCGTTGTTCTGGTGGATAAAGCCTTAAGAAAAGTGGGTTTGCTGTGGATAATCTTTTATATGAAGCCTTCGATCAAATACATCTTGTTGTAAATTCTGTAAAAATAACATTCTTTAATTTTTTCCATAAAATCGTTCATTCGATGGATTTTGACGGGATAATAAAAATCCCTACGCTGTTGGATCTATCAGCAATGAAAACCTGTACCCTGGGAGGGCGCGCTAAATGGAAGGATTATGTTGATTTATATTTCATTTTGAAAGATCGGTATGATTTAAAAGAATTATCAGCCAGAGCAACAGAAATTTTTGGCGCCTATTTCAACGAAAAACTTTTTCGTGAGCAACTTTGTTTTTTTGATGATATTGATTACAGCGAAAAAGTTGAATATATATGCGATGAGATCAATGAAGAAGAAATCAGGAAGTTTTTAGTGGATATTGCAATGACACAATTTACATGACGGTCAAATTGAAATGAGTGTAACCAAAATAGCTCGCTATTCCTTCAACTTTTGTGATCTGAGATCAAACAAATTCGACCCAAATCTGTGACACTACTTGGGGAAGTTATTTCGTCCACGTTCCTAAGGCATAATGACAAATGACTGCTTTTTTTTGAATCTGTAAATATTGAAATCTTTTTGATCCAATGTAATAATATTGTATATCCCTGTATCCATTGCAAGACATACAATTGTTGCATCAGCGTAATCCATGGGCAGATCTGAATACTTTTTTATTAGAATTTTTACTTTTTTCATACTCTCAACACTGGAGGGAATTATTTCAACCACAGATTTTAGAACAAAATCAATAGCTGCGGTTTGCGCTTTTACCGAGAAATTTAAAAGGTAAAGAACTTCTGTTAAAACAGATTCGGTAGAATATAATTTTCCGGAAAAATTCTTGAGCCATTGTACACAAATATCATGTTTTGATTCACTTTTGTCTATTAATGCAACCCACGGGCCGGTATCTAAAATAGCTTTCATTTGTCGACCTTTTTTATTTTTTTTATCAGATAGTCGCGATGACGCTGCCCAAGATCAGGTATTCCGCTCTCAACAATACCTAAAAGATGTTTAACCTTGGTGAATGGTTTTTCTGTACTCTCATTGTATTCTTCTATAAATTTTTTTAAAGCTATTCTGGTTACATCAGATTTTTTAAGCTCCATTTTTTTTGCGATATGTTCAATCATAGTCATCTGTTCTTCCGGCATTCTAATTGTAAGCTGCATTTATCACCCCTTATTTTAATAAAATATGATTGCAATGTAGTCTTTTTGATTTTATATGTCAAGAAAAGGTTGTTTAAACTGAATCCCATAAGTTACTGGTACATCAGTACCACATTTTATGGGTATCTTGATTTTGATTCAGAAGATGTTTGGTGTCTGGATTGCAGGGCATTGTTGATTTCCAGATTTTTCATACGCCTTTGGTTATGAAGACTGGCATCCCGGAACCATTTCAGTCCAGTATAATAACTATTCCGGCAACAGGTATCCGTGGCATAAAAAAAGTCCTGGCACCAGCAGCTTCAAAAACGGCGCCATTACAATTTCGTGGTCATGGATGTGGTAAAATATGAACAAAAATAACTTGATAAGATTACATCAGGCCGGCATACTAACCGATATAGACATCCATTTCGCAGGGTTTATGGCGAACCTTGCGGATAACAAATATCAGGAAGTATTTCTTGGAGCAGGTCTTGTAAGCAATGTTACAGGCAAGGGAGATGTGTGTCTTGACCTTGCATCATTTGCCGGGAGGGCGCTGCTTGAAAAAGATGATGGAATGAATGCTGTTATATGTCCGGGGCTTTCTGCATGGAAGGACAATTTGATGTCAACCGGGATTGTCGGAAGACCTGGAGATCTTTGCCCTCTTATACTTGATGAGGAAAACAGGCTTTATCTTTATCGTTACTGGGAATATGAAAAAAAACTTTCTGATTCTATAAAGGAACGCGCCAAAGTAGATATTAGCGGCTTGAATTTATCGCTTATGAAAGACAGCATAAAAAGGCTTTTCCCTGAAACAATGGATAGCGATATTAACTGGCAGAAAGTTGCGGCCATAACTTCGGCTTTTAAGAAGTTTTGCGTTATTTCCGGCGGGCCGGGAACAGGCAAAACTACAACTGTTGCAAAGATCATGGCACTTTTATTAGAGCAGGCAGGTAAACAAGAAAACCTTAGAATTTTTCTTGCTGCTCCAACAGGAAAAGCTGCGGCAAGGTTAAGCGAATCCATCGGAAACATTAAAAAAAAGCTTGATTGCAAAGATTCTATCAAAGCAGCCATACCAGAGAAGACTTTTACAATTCACAGAATGCTGAAAACTATTATCGGCTCTCCTTTTTTTCGTCATAATTCTGAAAATCCCCTTTCCGCCGATATTGTTGTAGTAGATGAAGCCTCAATGGTTGATCTGCCTTTAATGTCAAAACTCATACAGGCAGTCCCGGTTGATGCAAGGCTCATATTGATAGGAGACAGCAATCAACTGGCATCGGTGGATCCCGGTTCAGTACTTGGCGATATTTGCGGCAGCAGCCATGTTAGCGGATTTACAGCAAATTTTATTAATAAAGTTGAAGCATTAACAGATGAAAAATTTACGGATTCTATCAAAGAATATAAAGACATAAAGGTTTTACACGACTGCATTGTTCTTTTGAAAAAAAATTATAGATTTGCTGATGGCAGCGGAATCGGCGGATTAAGCCAGGCTGTAAATCTCGGAGACATAAATAAAGCTTTATCCCTGCTGAAAAATGATGAGGATAGAACTATAATATTTGAAGAAATACTGTCAGTTGATAATTTCAAACGAATTCTTACGGATAAAGTTATTGAGTTTTATTCAGAATATCTCAAAACTGATGATCCGGGCATTGCGCTTGAACTTTTTAATCGCTTTAAAATATTGTGTGCTGTAAAGATGGGGCAATTCGGGGTCTATGCAGTAAATGCAATTATCGAACAGATATTGAGCCGTGAAAATCTAATACAGACTGAAAATTTATGGTATAGAGGCAGGCCGATTCTCATAACCAGCAACGACTATAAGCTCGGCCTTTTTAACGGGGATATTGGTATAACAATGCCAACCCTGAATTCCGGCAGCAATGATATGCAGGTGTTTTTTCCTGGAAGTTCCGGCGAATTGAGACAATTCCTGCCTTACAGATTACCCCGGCATGAAACAGTTTATGCGATGACTGTTCACAAAAGCCAAGGGTCGGAGTTTGAAAACGTTTATCTTATTTTGCCGGATAAAGATTATTCTGTACTTTCAAGAGAACTTATTTATACAGCTATTACAAGGGCCAGTCAGAGTGTAACGATATTGGGTAAAGAAGGAGTGTTAAGAACTTCGATATCCAGGGTAATTGAGCGCATGTCCGGTCTTTACGATTCTCTTTGGGGAGGAAAGTCTATAGAAGGAGGATTTACATTTAATCGCTCGTTTTAGGTGCCCCAAGATATCTTTCTTTCTCGCTGTAAATACAGCCGCAGTATTGCTGGCGATACAATGCAAGGCGTTTAGATTCTTCTATGCCTTCTTTCCAGCCGGAACGAAAGTCCTGGTAGTAAAATGAAATGTCGACGGATTTGCCAATAGATTCTCCTATTGATTTTATCATATCATGTTTTTGGAATTTGCTGTATAAAAGAGTAGAGGAGAAACAATCAAACTTTCCGTGCTTTGCTGCTAGAGCTGTGGATATCAGCCTGTCGTGATAGCAGTATAAACAGCGATTTGATTCTCTGAAAACCGCGTTTTGAATAAAACCTTCAAGATCATAGCCTTTCTGATAAATGACCTTTAGATTAACAATATTTGCATAATGTTCAAGGGATTCCTGTCTTTTTAGACACTCAGTGTAGGGATGTATATTATGTCTGTAAAAAAAACCCATTACATTATAGCCGTCGTTGCATAGAGTTTTTACCGGGTATATTGAGCATGGTGCGCAACACATGTGCAGCAGAATTTTCAATTTCTTTTTCCAAAAATTGCAGTTCCAATGCGAACAAGGGTTGCTCCTTCCTTTATTGCGACTTCAAAATCACCTGTCATACCCATAGATAATTCCTGCATTTTGACATTTTTTATTGCTTCATTCCTGATTTTATCTCGCAGATTCCTTAGAGCTGAAAAATATGGCCTGACTTTTTCAGGATTATTGAAAAAGGGTGGCATTGTCATAAGACCTTTTATGGATAGATTTTCAAATAAACTAATTTCTTTTATCAGCTTTTGCGCGTTTTCTTCATAAATACCTGATTTTGTGGATTCCATACTTATATTTACCTGAATCAGGATTTTTTGGATTTTGTTTATTTTTTTTGCCTGTTTATTTAATTCATGAGCAAGTTTTAATGAATCTACTGTGTGAATCATCTCAAAAAGCTTGACAGCGTATTTTGCTTTGTTACTCTGAAGGTGACCTATAAAGTGCCATGAAACACGATGAGATGACAGCGCATTGATTTTATCTCTGGCTTCCTGAATATAATTTTCTCCAAGAATATCAACACCTGCCTTTATCGTTTCTCTGACAGCGTCTTCCGGTATGGTTTTACTCACAGCCACAAGGTGAACAGTATCAGGATCTCTGCCGCAATCAATGGCTGCCTTTTTGATACGTTCTTTAACATTACTTAGTCTTTTGTTAATAACTTCAGATTCCATAATTTCTAATGAGTGTAACCAAAATAAAACAATGCCATCTTGATGATGGTTCCCTATTATGTGATACAATTCGTTTTCAAATAACGTAGGGGCAACGCCTGTGGTTGCCCTTTCGCCCTGTGGTTGC
>JABZFQ010000239.1 GCA_014237365.1 Desulfobacteraceae bacterium
AATATGCAACCACAGTGCGGAAGGGCAACCACAGGCGTTGCCCCTACGTTATTTGAAAACGAATTGTATCACATAATAGGGAACCATCATCAAGATGGCATTGTTTTATTTTGGTTACACTCGATTGGAACAGTTGTTTTTTAAATTTTATGATTTTACAGTAAAAATGATCGCCTGCGCTGACGTTTGATGCTAAATCCTATCACAAAACCCAAAAGGAGCACTCCGGCACCGCTTAAAAACCACTTGATATTCTGATGTAACAATAGACTTGTTAATTCTTCTTCCAATTTTTCAGCTTTTTTTGTCTGTTCGATAAGCTTTGATGAAGCTTTTTTATAATTAGACTTTAGCTCAAGAAATTCGGCTGACTCTTTTTTCAAGGTTTCATAAGAAGATTTAATTTTATCTGACATTTCTTTGTTTGTTTTAAGTTCTGAATTCAGTTTCTTATTCTTTTTCTTATAGACCTTGTTTTCTTCGATCAGAGAAACAGCTTGATTCTTAAGCACGTTATGTTTTTTTTTCAATCTTTCAAGAATCAGTCCATCTGTTTCTTTAGATTTGAGGAAGCGCCTGAGAACCCATCCTTCCTTTCCGTTTGCGATTCGAACAAACAACCAGTCATTCTCTGTCTCCTCCGGCTTAAGCATTTCAACTTTTTCGCCTGATTTGATCATTGCTATTATCTTGTTACCGATTTCCGGCCCCGTTCTGACCGTTATTTCAATAATATCGCTTACATACATAGTCTCAGCCTGAACTACTGTAGAAAATAAGACTATGAAAAAAACAATAAAGCTTTTCATTGGCGGTATTCTCCATTGAGATTGTACTCAAGTTTTGTATCTTTAATTCCTATAGATTTTCAGATAATTATTTTTACAAAGATAGAAGGAGAAAGGCGTATGAGTTATACGTCGACGAATGATAAGGAACGTGGACGAATTAACTTCACCAACTATGCATCACAGCTTCAGGCCGCCTTTATTTGATCTCAAATCCCAAAAATATTGAAATAGCTCGCTATTCCTTCAACTTTTGTGATCTATCTGAAAATCTTATACATACCAGACGGGTAAAGGACTGAGTAAAGATGCTTTCGTCCCCCGTTCCTAAAACATTTTTTATTTTGCTTTTAAAATGTTTAATATGTCAATGATTTCTTTTAAAATTTTGGTAGATATGATATATAAAATATAAATTCTTGCTGTTTTTAGGGGGCCGATATGGAGAAGTACCTTGATAAATTACCGTCTTATGTTGAAACGATCAAGTTGATCAAAGAAACAATTATTGCTAATATAGTATTTATTGGACAAATACCTGCTCCTACTTTCAAGGAAAAGAGGCGGGCCAATTTTTTTATGGAAAGATTGGTTGAGTTTCAGGTCGATGAATGTACAACCGATGGATACAGAAATCCCATTGGAATTATCAGGGGAACTTCTCCATTAAAGCCACCTGTTTTTGTCGTTGCACATCTGGACACTATTTTTAAAAAAGATATTGATCATAATTATACTGTCAAGAAAAAAACGATAACAGGTGCAGGCGTCTTAGATAATTCATTGGGTGTCGGTATTTTGGCTTCGTTGCCGCTAATTTTTAGAAAATTAAATCTTCGTTTTGAATCAGATATTGTCCTGGCGGGGGTTATACAATCATTAGGAAGAGGGAACTTGCGAGGTATCAGGCATCTACTGAAAACGTGGGATACTCCCATAAGAGGTGCAATTTGCTTAGAGGGTGTCGAACTTGGCAGACTTAATTATTATTCTGAAGGAATGATTAGATGTGAAGTTGAATGTGATATATCACTTATACTTGGACCGCTTCAGAAATTCAAGTCAAATGCGATATTGATTTTAAATGAAGTTATAAACCAAATCCTGGAGTTGCGCTTACCTCAAAGACCGCGTTCCAGAGTAATTATCGGCAAAATATCAGGCGGTTTCAAGCATGGAACTATAGCCAGTAAGGCAAAACTTGGCTTTGAGATTCAAAGTAATTCAGATAAGATGGTCAAAAGTATTTATAATGATATTAATGACATTATTGAAGACATAAGTCACCAAAATGAAATTGAGATGAAGCTAAAAACTATAAGCAACCTGAGCGCAGCCAGTATAAAATACAATCATCCTCTGGTAAAAAATGCCGGGGCAGTAATTGAAAGTTTGGGCATAAAACCAATATGTGAGCCAAGTGAATCTGAATTGTCAATTTTTCTTTCCCACAAAATACCAGCAGTTACACTCGGAATTACTCAAGGGGAAAATATTCATCTTGAAAAGGCTATGATGGAAATTGAACCAATGTATAAAGGAATCGCTCAGATTGTTGGAGCGATTATGGCAATAGACGGAGGAGTTTGTGATGAATAGCAACTGGCTGGAAAAAAACACCTTTCATTATTCTGAATTTAAAGACATTAACCGTCTTGTTGAAGAAAAAGAAAGAAAAAAAATTAAAATATCTCTTTGTTTGCCCACTCTTAACGAAGAAAAAACCATTGCAAAAGAAATTATTATTATGAAGTCGGAACTGATGTCCCGTTATCCGCTTCTTGATGAAATTGTGGTTATTGATTCCGGCTCGTCAGATAGAACCATGGAAATAGCTTCAAGTTATGGTGCCGATGTATATAAGGCCGATGATATCCTGCCCAAACTTGAAAAGTTTAAGGGAAAGGGCGAAAATCTTTGGAAAGCTCTTTATATTACAAAAGGTGATATAATTGTTTATCTTGATGCTGATATAAAAAATATTCATCATAGATTTGTTTATGCTCTTGTAGGTCCGCTTCTTCTTTTTGATAATATCAAATATAGCAAAGGTTTTTATGACCGTCCAATTGCTAAAGGCAAAAAGAAACTGAGACCTACTGGCGGCGGCAGAGTTACCGAACTTGTAATAAGACCACTGTTTTCTCTTTTTTTCCCTGAGCTTACCCAAATTATACAGCCTCTCTCCGGCGAATATGCTGGTTACCGTGAACTCTTTGAGAAAATACCCTTTCCAATTGGCTATGGTATTGAAACCAGTATAATTCTTGATACTTATGAAAAATGGGGGCTTGATGTTATTGCTCAGGTAGATCTTGAAAGGCGGGTTCACAGGAATCAGGATACTAAATCATTGGGAAAAATGTCTTTTGTTATTCTGAAAACTTTTTGCAAGCGCCTTGCAAAGCTTGGTCTGGCTGAATTAAAAAGCGACGTTTTTAACGAGATGATACAATACAAATTGGGAAAGGACGGATACCTGCCGGATATTTATATAGATAAGAGCTTTGAAAGGCCACCAATTATAGAAATTTCCGAATATCGAGAAAAATATAAAAAGACTGCCTGGGTTGCAGATGAATGAGGCTACATTTACTCATTCATATTCACAACAACCCAAGCTCTGCGCTGCTCATAACAAGTTATTAAAGACTAATCAAGATATTTTTAATTAGAAAAAAATACCCTTCTTTCAGGTCTCTTCAAATATATATATTCCCCTTGATAAAATTCCTTTTTTTCTATAGATTATTAATATGGGTTATATATTTGATTTTAATGATGCCGTAAATTACGATCAGTGGTATGATAAACCACAAAACAGATTTGCCGCCGACCTTGAATCCCGACTTATGCTGGAAATGCTTAAGCCGATGAATGGGAATTCTCTTTTAGATATAGGCTGTGGAACCGGCGCAAGTCTTCTCCCCTTTTTAGACAAAGGACTACGGATTACAGGCATTGATCCATCTCCGTATATGCTGGACATCGCTTTTAAAAAAATTGGATATCGCGTAGATCTACATCGAGGGCCTGCTGAAGATCTTCCTTTTGATGATAATTCATTTAACTATGCCTGCATTATAACTACTCTGGAATTTGTTAAAAATCCTATGAAGGCAATTGAAGAGGCTTGCAGGGTTACAAAAGACAGGATTTTTATAGGTGCGCTTAACAGGCATGCTCTTAAGGGGATACAGTTGCGGCTTAAAGGGATGTTTATCAAAAGTATTTACAACCACGCACAATTTTTCAGTATCTGGGAATTAAAGAAAAACATCCGTGCTATTTTAGGCGATGTTCCTATATCATGGAGAACAGTATGCCAGTTTTTATCGGCATCAGGGAAAATAACCACCGGAATAGAACGTTCGAAATTAGTACAAAGATGCCCTTTCGGGGCATTCATAGGCATTGTGTTTGCTCCTGTTCCCCGCTATATGACCAGACCACTCTCAATTACTTACCAAGCCAAGCCTACAACTAATGCATTAATAGGTTAAAAGAGGTTTTGAGCAACTATGGAAGCATATCTTTACAAACCGCTTAATGAAAAAAAAGTTAAATGCAATCTTTGCAACCATCGTTGTGTGATTAAAAATGGCAAGCGCGGAATATGCGGAGTGCGTGAAAACCAGGAAGGAACTCTGAAAACCCTGGTTTATGGAAAGCTTATAGCAAGCAATATAGATCCTATTGAAAAAAAGCCTCTGTTTCATTTTTTTCCGGGGAGTCTGTCCTGCTCTATAGCAACAGTCGGTTGCAACTTTAAATGTTTGTTTTGCCAGAATGCAGACATCGCCCAGATGCCTTCAGACCATAAAGGAATGATAATGGGTGATTTGGTTAAACCTGAAGATATTGTGAACGCAGCAGAAAAGGAAAACTGCAAAAGCATAGCATATACATATACTGAACCCACCGTATATTTTGAATTTGCATATGATACCGCAAAGATCGCACATGAGAAGGGAATACAGAACGTATTTGTAACAAATGGCTATATGACTTCCGAGGCCATTGAAATGATAAGTCCTTATCTTGATGCGGCGAATGTCGATTTAAAGGCTTTTAATGAAAAGTTTTATAAGGAAATTTGCAAGGCAAAACTGGAGCATGTGAAAGAGACCTTGAAGCTGATGAAGTCACTTGATATTTTTGTTGAGGTAACAACTCTTCTTATTCCTGGGCTGAACGATGACAAGCACGAACTTGAAATGCTGGCTGAATTCCTTGTAGGGAATTTGGGTACTGAAACACCATGGCATATAAGCAGGTTCCATCCAACATATAAGCTTTTAGACCTGCCTTCCACACCTGTAGAAACACTTGTTATGGCCCGTAAGATCGGTATTAAATCGGGCTTGAAATATGTTTATTCAGGCAATGTGCCAGGTGATGACGGCGAGAATACTTTTTGTTATAAATGTAAAAATATGCTTATTGATAGGTGGGGTTTTTATGTAAGGAAAAATCTGATAAAAAATGGTAAGTGCCCGCATTGTGGGGCGAATATAGATGGAGTGGGTTTGTAGTCTTGCTGGAACGGATTCTTACATACGGAAAGATGATAAAGTTCAGTCATACTGTATTTGCTCTTCCCTTTGCTCTTTCAGCAGTCATACTTGCCCAGCGCCAGCATCAGATGATTATATCAGATATTTTCTGGATTTTGCTTGCCATGATTGGAGCGCGCTCCTCTGCCATGGGTTTTAACAGGATAGCCGACGCAGAATTTGATGCAAAAAATCCACGCACCTCAAAACGAGATATACCATCAGGAAGGCTTTCTTTATCTTCAGCAGCATTATTTGTAATTTTCTTTTCAGGTCTCTTTATATTTTCTTCAGCAATGCTTGGCAAACTCTGCTTTTATCTTTCCTTTCCTATGCTTGTTGTACTTTTCTCTTATTCTTATACAAAAAGATTTACCTGGTTTTCCCATATTTATCTAGGCTTCGCCATATCTCTTGCCCCTGCAGGTGCATGGATAGCGCTTGCCAAAAGCTTCTCATGGTCTGTTCTTATTCTTTCATTTGCCCTCATGACTTATATCGCGGGTTTTGATATTCTTTATGCGTGTCAGGACATTGAATTTGACAAAGATAAAGGGCTGTTTTCCATACCTGCTCATTTTGGTGTAAAAAAAGCACTTATAATTGCTTCTATTATACATCTTGTTTCTTTCTGCTTTTTTTTTCTGATCTATATTGTTTTTGATATGAACCTGATGTACTTTTGTGCAGTGCTTATAATCGGACTTTTATTAATTATTGAGCACCGACTGGTTAAGCCGGACGATCTCAGCAATGTTAATTTTGTCTTTTTTCATGTTAACAGTTTAATTTCCACAACTTTATTCTTTGGTGTACTTGCAGACGAGCTGGTCAGGCGATGGATGTGAACAAGAAAATAGTAGTGGCAATATGCGGGGCTTCAGGGTCTATATACGGAATAAGGCTTCTCAAGGCTCTTTTGAAAAATCCGATAAACATATATCTTATAATATCAAGTGCCGGGCATAAAGTCCTTGAGCATGAAACCGGTTACAGCAATGAATCTTTTTTCTCTTTTTTAAAAGACAAAGGCATTACATTTAACAAAAAAGCTCAATTACACACATATAATCAGGATGATTTTTTTGCTCCTCCTGCAAGTGGATCATTCAGGAATGACGGCATGGTTATTGCCCCATGCTCAATGAAAACACTTGGTGCAATTGCAGCCGGTATAGCAGATAATCTCATTCACAGGGCTGCTGATGTAAACCTCAAAGAAAAGCGTCCGTTGATCCTGTTGCCACGGGAAACTCCTTTAAACATTATCCATTTAAAAAACATGTATGTGGCAGCCAAGGCGGGCGCAACCATCATGCCTCCATCTCCCTCATTTTATTCAAACCCCGAAAGCATCTCCGACCTTGTAGATTCTGTAATTGCAAGGGTTCTAGACCAACTGCAAATTGAGCATAATCTTGTTAAAGAGTGGGGAGATAGCATTGTATAAATAAAAGTTTCCCAAATGGCTTAACATCTTGTAATTGTATAAATTAACACTCAGAAGGCTTACCAGGTTCCTTGAAGTCCCTTGGCGTGATTTAGGCAGGCGAAAACTGCCCGATCACCAACTTTCGAAAAAAGTGTAAACTGGTGAATGAAGGATGCCAAATATATTTTAATATTAATGTATTGTACAAAACAAGGTAAAACTTAGCAAATTTTATTTAACTTATTGATATTAAATTGTAAATTCATAAAAAGTTTTGTCCTTTTCAGATGTAGAAAAGCGCAAATCAAATAATTGTGAACTGTTACAACAAGGAGATGTTGATTATGCCGGTTTTTCAGTGGAAAGGAAAAAATAGAAAAAACGAAATTAAGAAAGGGGAGATGGATGCCCCTGATGAAAAGACTGTAAAAACCAATCTTATCAGACTCAGGATAACTCCAACCAAGATCAAGCAAAAACCAAAAGATCTGTTTGAGAACATTTCTTTTCTTCAACCTAAAGTTAAACAATCTGATGTAATAATTTTTTGCAGGCAGTTTTCCACTATGATCGACGCTGGACTTCCGATAATTCAGTGTCTTGAAATACTCTATTCCCAGCAGGAAAACAAAGCATTTAAAAATATATTGAAAAATATAAAGGAATCGGTGGAGGGCGGCGAAACCCTTGCAGAAGCTTTAAGAAAGTATCCCAAACAATTTGACAATCTCTTCGTAAACATGATTGCTGCCGGCGAAACAGGCGGTATACTTGATACTATTCTCAGAAGGTTGTCGCTTTACATGGAAAAGACGGCAAAGCTTAAAAGCCAAGTGAAAGGCGCAATGATATACCCGCTCATAACGATTCTAATAGCTATAGTCGTCATTGCCATAATAATGGTCTTTGTTATTCCCGTATTTCAAGAAATGTTTGAAGGCATGGGAGGCAATCTGCCTCTTCCCACTCAAATTGTTGTTGCTATTAGTAATTTTGTAAAAGATAATATATTGTATATAATAGGTTGTTCCTGTTTAACAATATTTGCCGTAAAAAAGTATTATAATACTGAAAAAGGAAGAATTCTTTTAGATGACTTATTTCTCAATCTGCCGGTAGTCGGAATGCTGATACGCAAAGTCGCCGTAGCCAAGTTCACACGAACCATGAGCACTATGCTTACCAGCGGAGTTGCTATTTTAGAAGCACTGGATATAGTAGCAAAAACAGCCGGGAACAAAACAATTGAAAAAGCCATATACGACGTACGTTCCGATATAGAGGAAGGTCGTACAATGGCTGACCCGCTTTCTGAAAGCGGAGTCTTCCCTTCGATGGTATGCCAGATGATCGCAGTCGGCGAAGCAACCGGCGCCCTGGATAAAATGCTGTCAAAAATTGCTGATTTTTATGACGAAGAAGTTGATCAGGCAGTTGAAAACATGACAGCACTGATAGAGCCGTTTATGCTGGTTTTTCTGGGCGTTACCATTGGAGGCCTTGTCATCGCAATGTATCTGCCCATATTCAAGATGGCTTCTGTTGTAGGTTGATAAAAATGAGTAGGGGCGAATCTTGTATTCGCCCTAATCAGGGCGATCACAAGGATCGCCCCTACGAAAAAACAATATAAGGAACGTGAACGAAACAACTTCCACAACTATGCATCACAGCTTCAGGCCGCCTTTGTTCGATCTCAAATCACAAAAATATTGAAATAGGTAAGCTATTCCATCAACTTTTGTGATCTGAGATCAAACAAATTCGACCCAAATCTATACGCCTACTTGGGGAAGTTATTTCGTCCACGTTCCTAATCACAGCCTGAAAGCCCGCCCAAAAGAGCGCTAAGTTCAACAACTTTATCTTGACACATAGTTATAAATTGGTTAATAAATCCGGCTTAACTTTTTTATAATAATTAAGCCACAAAGGCGCCAGCTTATCGGCGACAGGCAGGGATTATAATATAAGGAACGGGGACGAAATAACTTCCCCAACTATGCATCACAACTTCAGGCCGCCTTTGTCCGATCTCAAATCACAAAAATATTGAAATAGGTAAGCTATTCCTTCAACTTTTGTGATCTGAGATCAAACAAGTTCGACCCAAATCTATGCGCCTACTTGGGGAAGTTATTTCGTCCCCGTTCCTAATTACCTGAAAATCTATTAAAACGGACATTGAGTGGAAATGGATAAAACAAGCGACATAATTGAGATACGAAGAAAAAAAATATCTGAGTTAAAAGACAACGATATCAATCTGTTCCCAAATGATTTTATTGTTTCGCATACTGTTAAGGATTTGAGAGATGCCATAGAAGAGTCACAGCATTCAATTAAAGAAGATGCTGTCTTTATTGTTGCAGGCCGAATGATGGCTATTAATCGTTTTGGAAAGGCATCTTTTATCAGGTTCAGGGATAGAACAGGACAGTTCCAGGCATATATTAGAAAAGATAAAATAGGTGATCAGCCTTACGATATTTTTAAAAAGCTGGATATCGGTGATTTTGTGGGCATAAGAGGAGGCGTTTTCAAAACCAGAACCGGCGAGTGGACCCTTATAGCCGATGATCTGAAGCTTATCACAAAGGCAATAAGGCCTCTTCCGGAAAAATTTCATGGGCTTAAAGATCCTGAAAAGCGCTATCGGCGGCGCTATCTTGATTTAATTATGAATTCAAATGTACGTGAAATATTTATAAAAAGAAGCCGGATAATTCAGGCTGTACGTAGATTTTTTCTTAACAGAGATTTTCTGGAGGTAGAAACTCCTATGATGCAGCCTATCCCGGGCGGGGCTGAGGCTACACCATTTATAACTCACCATAATGCGCTCAATATGGATCTTTTTCTGCGCATTGCCCCTGAGCTGTATTTAAAACGACTTGTTGTGGGTGGTTTTGAAAGGATTTTCGAGATAAACAGAAATTTCAGGAATGAAGGGATTTCAATCAGGCATAATCCTGAATTTACAATGCTGGAGTTCTATCAGGCATATGCAACCCACGATGACCTTATGGATCTGACAGAAGAAATGTTCGGTTACATGTCTATAGAGGTTACAGGGTCAACAAAGATAACATACCAGAACAACACCATTGATCTCGGAGGCAAGTGGAACAGGATGACCCTTGCATATGCTTTGGAGACAATTGGAGGCATAGATCCCGGCCTTTTAAAAAATAAAGAAAAGCTCCTTGAATTTGCTTCTTCAAGGTCAATCAAAATTACAAAAACCAAGTATCTCGGAAAAGTAATATCAAAGCTGTTTGATGTTCTGGTGGAACCAAAATTAATACAGCCGACATTCATAACAGGATATCCTGTAGAAATTTCTCCCCTTTCCAGAAAAAACGAAAAAAATAGCAAACTTACAGACAGGTTTGAACTTTTCATTGCAGGGTATGAAATTGCCAATGGATTTTCAGAGATCAATGATCCTGAGGATCAAAAAAGTCGGTTCCTCCAGCAGGTTGCGGACAGAGATGCGGGTGATGAGGAAGCTCACTACATGGATGAAGATTACATAGAAGCGCTTGAGTACGGCATGCCCCCAACCGCGGGCGAAGGGATAGGAATAGACAGGGTTGCTATGCTCCTTACAGATTCTGCCTCTATCCGTGAAGTTATTCTTTTTCCACATATGAAGCCGAAAAGTTAAATTTATAGTAGGGGTTCGGTGAAAAATAAATTGATAGAATTTGCGCCCAAATTTACCGTAGCTTTGATTGATCTTTATTTGCAAAACCGCAGGAATAGCGAGCTATTTCGAGGATTTTTGCGGATAAAGATCAATTAAAGATATGGTGAAGTTGGGATGCAAAAATATCAAGTTATTTTTTATCGAACCCTATGGGCGAATCTTGTATTCATCCTGATCAGGGCGATCACAAGGATCGCCCCTACGAAAAAACAATATAATTATATATGATGTCTTTTGAATTTTTTATAGGAAGTCGATATCTAAGAGCTAAACAAAAACAAGCCTTTATTTCGCTAATCACCATTCTTTCAATAGCGGGCGTTACAGTTGGCGTTATGGCCCTGATTGTAGTAATTGCCGTTATGACCGGCTTTGAATATGACCTTAAATCACGCATACTTGGAGTGGAGTCGCATATAGTCATTATGCGCCATAACGGCCCTTTTTCCGACTATTGCAACATACTGGAACATGTGGAAAATACCGACGGAGTTGAAGCAGCCACGCCTTTTATTAATTCCCAGGTTATACTTCGTTCATCATTATCGCTATCAGGCGCTGTTTTAAGAGGAATAGATCCTGATTCAGCAGACAGAGTTATAAAAAATCTCGACAAGGTTTCCCTGAAAAATCTTAAAGAAACGGATCAAAGAAAAAGTACATCCATTACCATGCCGGCTATAATTTTAGGCAAAGAACTTGCTAAAAATTTAGGAGTAATGCAGGGCGACCCTGTCCACCTGATATCGCCGAGGGGAATGATTTCTCCCATAGGGCACATACCAACGATGAAACGGTTTAAGGTAGCAGACTTATTCGAGTCAGGCATGTATGAATACGACAGAACACTGGCTTACATAAATATAAAAGATGCCCAGAAAATTTTGCGCATGGGAGATTCTGTAAACGGAATTGAAGTCCGTGTTAACGACATTTACAATGCCGGAAATATTGCGGGCAGGATAGTCAAAGGACTTGGCTTCCAGTACTGGGCAAGGGACTGGATGCAGATGAATCAAAACCTGTTTTCAGCACTCAAGCTGGAAAAAACGGTTATGTTTATCATTCTGGCACTTATTGTTCTTGTTGCAGCCTTTAACATTGCCAGCACTCTCATCATGATGGTTATGGAAAAGACCAAGGACATTGCCATCTTAAAAGCCATGGGCGCCACAGATAAAAGTATTAGAAAAATTTTTGTCTTTAAAGGTATAGTAATAGGATCTATAGGAACCATTTTTGGAGTGTGCCTGGGATTGATTCTGTGTACAGTGCTAAAGTATTACCAGTTCATCGAACTTCCAGGCGATGTATACTATATTACAACCCTCCCCGTAAAACTTGAGCTTTTAGATGTTGTTATGATAGCCTCAGCAGCAATGGCAATCAGTTTTTTAGCAACACTCTATCCCGCAAGGCAGGCATCCAAACTTGATCCTGTTGAGGCAATTCGTTATGGCTAACAGAGATTTTGTTTCAGAGCATTTAATAGCTGCGAGAGACATCTGTAAAAGTTTCAACAATGCCGGTGCCTGTATAGAAATTCTAAAAAATTTATACTTTAATCTGGATATTGGTGAAACAATAGCTGTTGTTGGTGCATCCGGAATTGGAAAGTCGACTCTTTTACATATATTAGGTACTCTTGACCGGCCTGACATCGGAAATCTTTTTTTTAAAGGAGATGATGTTTTTCTCTTTAACAATAATAAATTAGCTCGATTTCGCAACGAATTTGTTGGCTTTGTTTTCCAGTTTCATCATCTTCTTCCAGAATTCAGCGCTATTGAAAACACAATGATGCCTGCGCTTATCAAGGGTCTCAGTAAGGATACTTCCATGGAAGCCGCAGAGGAAATACTGGTAAGGGTTGGATTAAGAAACAGGCTTTTTTACAGGGTAGGAAAACTATCCGGAGGCGAACAGCAAAGGGTTGCACTGGCAAGGGCATTAATACTCAGACCCTCCATTCTCCTCGCTGATGAGCCTACCGGTAATCTTGACAAAAAAAACAGCGAACAGGTTCACGAACTTCTTTTGGAGCTGAATCAAGAACTTCGGATGGCACTGGTTGTGGTGACACACAACCTGAAGCTTGCGTCGTGCATGTCGCAGAGCCTGACCATTATAGACGGAAAACTTGTGAAAACGAGATAAGTGTTCTTTATGCAAAAATCTTTAAACCTGCTTTTAATGGCAATAATTTTATTTTTTCCGGCCGGAGTATATTCTCTGGAAACAGTTCGAGTCTTAGTGCTGCCTTTTGAAATCCACTCACAACAAGACCTGTCATATCTTAAAACTGAAATCCCTGGAGTATTAAATAACCATTTTAAACAGAATGGCGCTATTGTAATAAAAACCAATAGCATCCCGGATTTCTCATTTGAAAATCAGCCAAAAAGCGTAGCCGGAATGAGAAATCTAGGCATTAAGAGCGGAGCTGATTATGTTGTTTGGGGAAGCCTGACCTGGTTGGAACAAAAATTCAGCATAGACGCAAAAATGATAGAATCTTTTAATAATGAGCCTCCAAATGTTTTATTTGTTGAAGGACAAGGCGTCGAAAATCTGTTCGGAAGCGTAAAAAAACTTTCAGAAAATTTTGGTATTAGAATTTTCAAGCATGAAAAAATTGCCGCGGTGCTTGTTGAAGGAAATAAACGTATAGAAACTGATGCCATAAAAAAATACATAAAAATAAAACAGGGTGACATCTTCAATGCCAAAAAGATTTCGGAGAATTTAAAGTCTGTATATTCAATGGGTTATTTTGAGGACATAAGAATTGAATCTAATGATAAACCTGAAGGAAAAATAATTATATTCAAAGTCAAAGAAAAACCGACTATCAGGGTAATCAACATTAAAGGCAACAAAGTCTATGAAGCTGAGGAAATAAAGGAGTATTTAAACATACAAACGGGCTCAATTTTAAATATATTTAAGATAAACAGTAATATCAGACGAATAGAAGAACTGTACAAGGAAAAAAACTATCATAATATTAAAGTGGATTACGATTTAAAGCAACTTGAACACAATCAGGCAGACCTTGAATTTATCATTGAGGAAGGCGAAAAAATTCAAATAAAAAAAATAATATTTGAAGGAAACAATGCATTTGACAGTAACAAACTTATGGACCTGATGAGAACGTCGGAAAAGGGTTTTTTTTCGTGGCTGACTTCATCCGGAGAGCTGAATATAGAAGATCTTAATCAGGACATTGCCAGGCTTTCGGCTTTTTATAATAATAACGGATATATACATGCCAGGATCGGAGAGCCGCAGATCGAATATAAGGACAATTGGATATATATTACGATAAAAATAGATGAAGGACCACGGTTCAAGGTTGGAAAAGTTGATATCGAAGGAGACATAGTTCTGTCAAAAGAAGAATTAGCCAAAAAACTTAAGATAAAAAAAGAAGAGTTTTTCAACCGTGAAGTTGTTCGAAATGATGTGCTTGCCCTCACAGATATATATTCTGACGAAGGATATGCATACGCGGAAATAGCGCCACGTATTGACAAAGATTTTGATCAACTTTTGGTAAACATCATTTATGTCATTAAAAAAGGCAAACAGGTATATTTTGAAAAGATTATTATTGCCGGAAACACAAAAACAAGGGATAAAGTCATACGCCGCGAACTTAAGGTTTATGAGCAGGAACTTTTCAGCGGACGTCGATTAAAAAGAGG
>JABZFQ010000075.1 GCA_014237365.1 Desulfobacteraceae bacterium
GAATACAGGTGGAGCGTTGTGGTTTTGGAACCATGGGGCGGCGACTGCGACCTATATAAAGGTTTCGGTTGCCCTGGATTGAAAAAGATAGGTGTGAAAATTAGCGAAGTACTGAATTTCGAGATCGTTCTAATGTCTTTGATTTTCAACTCAATCAAAACAGGATCATACAGACCAACTTATTATAAGATGTAGACATAATCCGTTTGGTAAAACATTTTCATTTTTATTTTTTATAATTTTAAACAAATATCTGATTTGGTAATAACCATAATATATCTGTCTTTTTCTGAAAACAATATTTAATATCTATATATTTTATAATATCTACCATGATTTCCCATGTAAATTCCAAATCCCCTCCATTTCATTTTATTTCAATTGAAACATTTATATATTATAATAATAAATACATACTAATTATGATAAATATTATTGATAGTCTAAACACAAAAGTGAAAGCTGCTCAGTCAGCATTTAGCAATTATGTTGATGGGAAAAGACCAACAGTCAGTGATATTGTAAAAAACACTATACTGTTCAATAACCCAGACCAAAACAAAAAATCAACAACTATCGAAATCGATAGTGATTGTCAGATCAATACAAAAGGTAGGTTAGCACTACTGAATCCAACATGTCCAATACATGGAACTAAATATATAACTGAAAACGGTTGGACCAGCAACATAATTGAAACCATCACTGGAGACAAGGTTAAAATTATCCGTCAGATGCACATTTGTTCTAAGTGCAGAACAGTTTTTTTGCCAAGCTTGGAGTATCTTAAAATACCTTATGGCAGAATAACGAAAGATGGACAGCGTTATCTTCTTGAACTGATAATTGAAGATGGATTATCCCTAAGAAAAGCAAAAAGAAGGTTGAAAAACACATTTGGCCTTGAAATATATATTTCCCGTCTTTGGTACTTAATACAATCTACTGGAATAAAATCTAACGAAAAAACCAATGAACTGACTGATAGCGGCATTAAATTCAGCGGAATTGTATGTTATGATGAAAAAATATTACTTAAAACCGTTAAGAATATAGTTAAAATGACTGTCCTTGATGCTGTTTATGGTTATGCTATCAAAGAAGACGTTAAGGAAAATAAAAAAAGTAAAACGATCGAGTCATTTCTTATCGATGCCTTAAAAGATAAGCCCATACTTGCAATCGTTACGGATTGTGACCCGAAATATCCGGATATTGTAATGAATAATTTTCCAGATGCACAGCATCAGTTGTGTGTCCGTCATTTTAATGATATTATGGATGATGATATTCGAATAGCAGCTGGCCTCAATTATAGTAAAAAGAAAGAACTTCCTACAAAATATCAAAAGCTGAAGGGTGAAATATATTACATCCTTTCTTCAAAAAGCAGAATAATTGCTGATAAAAAGCTATATTCCCTTATGGAGTGTGAATTGGGTAAAGATGAAGCAATCGATAAACTAATAATGAAAACTAAGGAATATTTTCCCAATCTAACTCATTTCATGGATGATGTTCGAATACCAAAAACTAACAACAGATTAGAAAGTTGGTATTCAACAATGGAAGCGAATTATAACAACAATCGACGGTTCAAGTCAATAGAAGGTGCAAATAATTATTCCAGTTGCCAAACCCTTTTTAGAAACTTTTACGAAATCGAAGAGGGAACATATATAAATTCAAGCCCATATAGTCGAGCTGGTTTGGATCATGGAGATGATGATTGGTTAAATGTATTGGGATTTGGAGATAAGATCTATAAATTTATTAAAAGCATTAATAAAGCTATTATAAGTAAAATAGGTTTTATTTGATGGAAAAATCTAAATCAAAGGATTTTAAACGATCTCCAAAATTTCAATGTTTTTGCTGATTGTTCTATATTAAAAAATGGTGGAATGCAGGTCTTGCCGCCATCACCCAGTACTGCCTGGGTAGCAACTACTAATATCTGGAAGATCCGGGTTAA
>JABZFQ010000020.1 GCA_014237365.1 Desulfobacteraceae bacterium
GCTAACTGATTGGTAATAGATACATATTTAAGGGAATAGACACCCGATCCCATTATACCGGCCAACGCCAGGCTGGGCATCAAATCCTGAATCTGTTCGGCAATCGGATAATCCAGCATCTTTCCCGTGTAATAAGCGTTTAAAAAATATGCAAGGCAGGATGTGGCAATCTGACCGTAAATCATGGCGATGATACCCCAACGGTAAGTAACTGCAATGGCAATAACGATCATGATTTTTTTCAGGATTTCAAGTCGAAAAAAAAGATCCGAACGACCCTGGGCGACCAAGACGTTCAAATTGATCACATGGAGCGGATACAACATTCCGGCTATGCATAGAAATTGCAAGTAAGGGATACAGAGAGCCCATTTTTCGGTGAGCAACACCATAACCAGCGGTTTGGCTACAATAGCCAAACCTATCATCATGGGAAAATTGATCATCACCAGCATGGTCAGCGCCTTGCGGACGCCGCGCTTTAACCGAGGCTTGTCATCCTGCACTGATGAGAACACAGTGAAAGTCACCCGGCTGACTATGCCTGAAATATTGGAAACAGGCAGTTGCTGAAGCCCCTTGGCACGGGAATAAAACCCCAAACTTACCGGAGAAAAAAGTTTGCCGATCACGACGAGATAAATATTTTGGAAAACAGTATCAATCAATCCAACTGCGAGAAGACGCGAACCAAAGCCGAACATGTCTCGCAGTACTTTGGAACTGAAGACCAGTGACGGGCGCCAAGTGTTGAAGAACCACAAGAGAATGGTTCGAAAAAGATTGCTGCCAAGAGATTGTGCCACCAGGCTCCAGACACCGAAGCCATTTAAAGCCATTGTTACACCAATCGTTCCCGAAATGACAGTGGCTATCACGCTTACTTTCAGTTGTGTCTTGAAATCAATGTGCTTGGTAAGCAGGGTAGTCTGGATTAAGCCAAAAGCATTAATGATCAAATTCAATGAAAGGGCGCATGTCATAGGCACCAACAGCGGCTGGTTATAAAAACCAGCTATCCACGGCGCGGCCAAACACAGCAGACCAGCCGCAAGAAAGCCAACAAGGATATTGAAATAAAATATTGAGCATTCATCAATGTGAGTGGCGTCTTGCTTTTGGATCAGCGCCTGGCCAAACCCGCTGTTGATAAATGACTGAGCAATTGCCATAAAGATTGTCAGCATTGCGATCAGGCCGAACTCTTCCGGCAGAAGTAGCCGAGCCAGGATGATTGAGATGACAAACTGAATCCCCTGCTGACTGAAGCGCTCACAGGCACTCCATGATAGGGCGGAGATGGTTTTTTGTTTAAGAGACATTCAGCGGACTTTCCGAATAAGCAGCGTACATTCTTTCGCGTCGTCAAAAAGGTAATCAATTCCGCTGGTAAGAACAATCTCTATCTTCTGGTCAATGCGAATATACCTGTCGTGATGATCAGCATAGGTTTTGTTTCTGTCCGGCTTGATTGTCCACTGGCGGCAAATTTTTTTGATGTCTCCGGCAACAGATTGCAAGTGGTTATCGGCATAAAAAATTGAAAGAGACTTTTGAGGCATCAGTTCATCAAACAGCCTTCGAGTGCTCTTCCAGTTTGCAGCAATATACTTATCGAAAATTAAAACACTTTTTGCATTTTCCAGAAGTGCTCTGACATGATCTTGTGCTTTGTCGCGATCCTGGCCCGGGGCGCATAAAATGGCATAATTGTTTTGTACCGGATCATTATTGATGTTGACATATGGGAATTCCCTGTTTTCACTATCCAGAACAATTTTATACAGGGTTTTCATTGCCAGCTCTTCAATTGTCTGTTCGATAAGCCCTGCTTTTGCCAATTGCGCTTCAAGCGGCGAGTTGCTTATCCCTATCCGTTTCAGTTGAGCAACATTGGTGATATGTGGCGGTTTATACAAATGTAGCATTTTTTCAACCGTGGCCACATCAAAACCTTGATTATGTTTAAAGGCATTCAGCTCCCTACACAACAAATCAGAAAGCGCAATACAATATTCCACTACCCAATCTCCAGCAATTCTGCCAGGGTGGAGTCAAAAAATCCGCTTGGAAAGGCGATCTCTTTCTGCTGGTTGTTACAGAAGTGACCGCTGGAATTAAGCAGTATTTTCTCAAAAGGGGCTTCAACAGTCGGCTTGTAATAAACGACAACGTCTTTTGCTAAAAACTTTTTTTTGTAGATTTCATAGCGAACACGGTTGATCAGGTGTTCGCAATGGGTTTCCACCACAAGCTGAACACCCACAGCCGCCAAAAAGGCCAGCAAACTCCCCAATCTTGACTGGGCGCCAGGGTGTAAATGGATTTCCGGATTTTCTATCAATAACATATCTCCGGGTTTGGCAATCAGGCACATAATAAGAAGCTTTAGTACGTAGCTGTTTCCTGCACCCGTATTCAACGGAGTAATCTCTTCCATGCCATCGGCATTAAATGTTGTCTTGACCGTTGTGGATGTGACCTTTTCGGTGCGTACTTCTGTTTCAGTGCCTATCACAAACGACAGCCACCAGGTTAACTGAGCTTTAAGCGTTTTTGCAGCAGCACCGGAATGAACTATTGCCGGGTGTACCGGCTTGTTTTTTCGTTGTTCCAGCAATCCAAAGGCAAATTGCCCTGATTGTCCGATACATAATTCCTTATTGAGTTGGGAAATTTCTTCCGGTCCAATACGGTTGGCTGCAAGATAAAACAACGACTCTTCATATCCAGGCAGGTCGTTGGCTTCGGTTGGAGTAGCTGTCAAACCACCTGCGTTAAGTGTAACAAGATGTTCAGTACCCGCAAAATGCAAGGCAAGGTTCACTTCCTGTGCGTTGGTAAAGCGGCAATAAACATCTTCAAATTGTGCAAACGGCTTTACCGTTTCTTTAAGGTAGGTTTGATTTTTCTGATCAAAGGCAGAACAGACAAGTAAAAGAGCCTGTATTACTGATGATTTCCCTGAAGCATTGGGGCCGGTAAGCAGTGTCAACTTTTGAAAATCAAGGCAAGCTTGCGAAATGCACTTGAATCCTGTAATATTGATTGATTTTATCATGCCAACTCCTCGGCCAATTTTTCCACCTGTTTGAACCGATATTCCACGCTGCTGCTACTATTAACCCTGCTACTGAAATATCCGCTCTCATCAAAAGCGAATTTAAGTGCATTGATTTCTACCCTGATTTTTTCTGAATCACAATGGATATTATTAAAAATGGCAAAAAAATAAGCAAGCGTCTCAAAAAGTGCCATATTGATCTGGCGCTGATGAGAATTTTTCATCGCAAAGCGAAATCCATCTTTCCCCATCAAATTAAAACTATTGCCCATAGATTGCCGAAAAATACTTTTTAAGAATTCTCTCTTTTGTTGAGACAAATCGTTAATAAATTTCATTGTTTCCGATAGAAGATCATCAATATTGTTTTTATATTTAAAATCAAGCATTCCTTTTCTAAGTATATAAAAAGCAAAAAAACGCAATATAAGATATTGATCTCGCATTCTGACAGGCTTAATTCCATTTCCTGTTGCATCTTTAAATTCTGTTAACACACTCAACTCTTTTAACAGAATTGTTGCAGATCCGTAATAGAGAGCATTGCGTATTTCCTGACTATTGAGTTGAGTGCCTCCCCGATTCACGCGGTCAAAAATATCGTATTTGACTCGCTCAGGGGTGGGCGGCTCTATAACATAAACCGAGATTTGATATCGCTCAATTTTACTCTGAAAAATCGGTTCAAAGTCTTTAAATTTTTTACCGTCAAAGCGCGAAAGCAATTTGAGGTTGGCCAATGCGAATTCATTGTTCAAAAATGAAATTAGCGTGCTGATGCGTTGTCTGCCGTCAACTACCTGCTTTTTCCCTGTTTCATCTTCAAAAACATAAACAACAGGAATAGGAATATTCATCAGCACACTTTCAATCAACTCCCGTTTCTGTTCGATCTTCCAGACATCATGGCGTTGAAATTCCGGTGCGATCACAAATTCTTTCGTGGTTTCAGCCATACGCTTAATCTCAAACACGCTGTACTGATCACGGCTGATTTTAACCACTGCATCCGGATAAACATCCTGGCTTCGAGAACTCAACCCCTCTTCGCCTTCAATTTCCTGTTTATCCATAGAGTTATTCAAACTCATATCTTCCTTGGATATGGAGTACCTTCTCATATCTTCCTTGGATATGGAGTACCTTATTCAATTCATTGCTCCGCTAAAATAAGAAATCAAGCTCTTATCAGTTAAGGTGATATTCTGTTTCCGGTTCAGGGCCTGGCCAAAGCCGCTGTTGATAAATGGCCATGAAAATTATTAGCATGGCGATCAGGCCGAACTCTTCAGGAAGAAGCAGCCGAGCCAGGATGATCGAAATGACAAACTGTATCCCCTTCTGGCCAATACGTTCGAAGAAGCTCCAAAAGAGAGCGTGCAATGTTTTGTTTTTTAATCCGTCTGGCATATTTCAGGAAGATGTTTTCCTAATTTGCATCATTTTGGCATGGTTTTCGTTTCATGTGCTGAACATTACATATTCAGGCTAAGGAACGTGGACGAAATAACTTCCCCAACTATGCATCACAGCTTCAGGCCGCCTTTGTCCGATTTCAAATCCCAAACATATTGAAATAGCTCGCTATTCCTTCAACTTTTGTGATCTGAAATCGAACAAATTCGACCCAAATCTGTGCGCCTACTTGTGGAAGTTAATTCGTCCACGTTCCTAACAAACTCATTACAGTTTCTATTCTCACGGGTTCCCATTAATAAAGTTAAATATCTTATCTATCGACTCCAACTTTCCATTTTCAATATCCTCATCTGTGACCTTTATGGAGTAACGGTCATCAAGCTCAAAAAAAATCGTTGCCATATCCAGTGAGTCTAAGCCCTGTTCACGCAATGGTGTGGATGCACTCAGTGATAAGATATCTACATTAATGTCGAGGTCTTTTATCATCTCTATGATGTCTTCTTTGGTCGTCATATAGTGAGTCCTTTCTAAAAATATTGAATTGAAGTTAACGCTGCCTAAAAAGCACCGTTGTAGACCATGAAAGACCTACACCAAAGCCAGTTATCAGCACCCTTTTCGCTGATTGGTCTGTAAGAACATCTTCGAGCAATAGTGGAATTGACGATGATACTGTGTTGCCATATCCTTGAGCTTTAAAAGGCGTTTTTTCATCTGGAAGACGAAGCCTTTTTTTTATAAAGTCCACGATATATTTGCTTCCCTGATGGATGAGAAAATAATGGATTTCGTCAATTTTTAGATTATTGAGCTTTAAGGCTTCTTTTATATCATCAGGAATAGTTGACGCTGAAAAGTCGAAAATAGTACGACCATTCATGTTCAGTATCCCGTTTCGACAGATAAGTGCAGAATATTCCTTTCCTCGTGTCCCAAAAGTAAAACGGCCAAGTGCAAAGATAGGATCCGTTCCGATGTGGGTAACAGTAGCGGCATCGCCGAAGAGTAATGCAGTGTCACGATTGGTCTCATCAATGATCTTCGAATAGGGGTCGGAGGTAAATAGTAGACCGGAGGTAAATCCCATCCCCCGCATAAAATTTTTAATAATAGCCAGTCCGTAGGTGTAACCCGAACAGCCCAGCGAAATATCAAAGGCAGCGCAGCTCTCAGTGAGCCCTAATTTGCCATGTACGATCGCTGCCGTATGCGGAATGCTATAATCTGGATTCTGGGTACACACGGCTACTACCTGCACTGAATCAGGATCGACCCCGCCATTTCTGACTAATTGGTCGAAAGCGGCACAGCACATATCCGAAGTGTCTTCATCAGCATTCTTACGCGATATAGACAGAAAACCGATCTTTTTTTCAAGGAATTCGTCCTCAAATTCGAAAACTTTCTGGCGGTCAAGATTATTGATTCTATTTTGGGGGAGGTAACTTGCGACGGCGCGAATACCAATCATGATTGTTTCCCGTCACTGACTGCTGAGTAAAAAATGTGCCCCACATGCCAATCATTAACAAATATGGAACACTGACTCAGTATATTCTGGACTTTTCGTTTGGCCCGTATTTCCAGGGCGCTTTCGTGATAGTCCTCTGGATCAATGCGATCCTTAATGTGAAGTTTGGTGAACAGCCATTTGTCGTGTACATCCGTATAAACAACATGGTGAAGCCTTTTAGTCATAGCAATGATCTGCTCTATGTAGCTGTGGTCGCTACGAACGATCATACGAATCGACTTTGTACTCATTTCACTAAAACGGAGCACTTCCTCCTCATCGTAAGGACGAGTAACGCTGACCGGTTGATTCGCAGCATTTAGGACGAGTTCGTGTTTACTTTCACCAAACCTAAAGATAAAACGAGCGAAAATATCTTCAGAGGAGTCTCTTTTCTCATCCGAGCGTAGACGAAAAATGCCTTGACTTTTAAGGAGCTTGTGAAATGTACCTATGACTTCATCAGGATAACGTCCCCATAGTTCACGCGCAATATGTAGAGCTGCAGGATATATATCGCTCCCATGGACATAGTTACGCTTCCCTTTAAACACAAAATTCGTTGGAACTTCGTGTGTCACCACGCTGGTGTCTTTGTTGCTATACGGATATTGCTCCATAAGCCCCCCCTACTTCATAATTACCTTAATTTCAAACTGGCCTTCGGGTTCTTTTTTTCAACAGGATGTCTTCTTCTCTGGCACATTGAGCTGCAAAAAATGAATTAATTAGCGCATCCTGGCTATTTCACGAAGGTCAATAGGTCTTGCAGGATTGCCAAAATACGTTTTCTTGTTATCTTTTATTGAGCGAACCACTATACTACCAGCGCCGACCTTAGCACCGGTGCAAATGCTTTTGTGAGGAATTACTGCTACCTTGCTGCCAAGAAAAACTGATTCACCAACTTTGACATGGCCGGAAATATCGACGCTGCCCATCAAGGATGTGTAGTTGCCAATGCCGACGTCGTGGCCGATTTGAGATCCCATACAAATTGTGACGAGGCGACCGATTTGAACATTGCAGGCAATAACGCAATTTCGGCAAATCACAGTTCCTTCTCCGATGTCAACAAAACGAGGATTCAAACCAACAGTTGGATCAATGAATGTAAAGAATCTGACCTTGCCCTTCAAATGCTCATAAACATGCTGCTTCCATATTGAATCTGAAGTGCCCATGACACAGAGATCAGAATCGCGAAAATTGAAATCGCTCCAATCACCTATGATTGACAAATCGGTCGGAAAGCCGTCGAGCGGAGACTTGCCTTCGTAGTGGTGAAGAAAACCCGCCAGTTCCCAATCTCTCAATGATGCATCAATAAGGCCGAGCCAATTCTCAAGGACTCGCCCGAAACTACCTGCTCCTATAATAAAAAGTCTGCGTTTGTTGCTCAAATTATGTTCCTTCAAAGTTATCCGTCCAAGTTGTTAGAATTGTGTAGTCTTTTGTCATTTTACTCCTTTGCGGCAAGTTCGGAGTTTTGGTGGCCCATATCTTTTGAGCCGATCGCAATAATAATATCACAAATCTTTTGGACATCGTCTAAGGCAAGATCAGAACTAGCTCAACCACTCTACATGCGGTTTTCCAGTGGTCTGCTACCAAAATATTTCTATAGCAGGCAAGTTTATACCTGCAATATCACTTCACAAATCTTCGTAATATCTTCTTCGTTAAGACTGTCATACAACGGCAGACAAAGAATCGTTTTCGCTATTGATTCAGCCATGGGTAGCGTAATATCATCAAATATCGGTGTGTCATGCAATGCAGGATAAAAATAACGCTTTGGGAACACATTTTCTGCATTGAGTTTTTCTATTGTTTGCAACAGTGTTTTCTCACTGTCAAAGAGTACTGGCATGTAACTGTAATTATATTCATCAGGATAGTACTTTTGGAAGTTAATAAAAGTACATCCAGCAAGAATTGATCTGTAAATTTCATATTTCTTCTGTCTGTTTTTACGAACGTAATCAAGGTGACGCAGGTTCGCAAGTCCCAACCCAGCGCTGATTTCAGTCATCTTGGCGTTCATGCCATCAGCAACTATTTCCTTACGTTCATTGAACCCGAAAAAGCGCATGCGCCGAATCCGTTCAGCCAACTCCTCGTCATTGGTTATGCACGCACCACCTTCACAGGTATTGAACAATTTGGTGGCATGGAAACTTGTGCAACTCACATCGCCGTAACTCATGATGGATTTCCCATTGTAATTCACACACATGGCATGAGCGGCATCATAAATGACTTTTAAATCAAATTTCTTCGCGATTTGTTCAATACGTCTTATATTGCACGGCGCACTGAACACATGTACCGGCAAAATGGCAGAGGTTTTTTCAGTTATTCTCTCCTCTATTTTATCAGGGTCAATATTCCATGTGTCAGGGTCGATATCTACAAAAACCGGCCTACAGCGTTCCCAGGCAATGATATTAGATGTGGCAATAAATGTAAAAGGTGTTGTGATAATTTCACCTTTTAGGTCGAGAGCACGTATCGCCAACTGGAGTGCACATGTTCCGTTGACTAAACACACCACGTCACTAACACCAAGATAATCGCTCAGTTCCTTCTCAAGCTGCTGCATCAAAGGGCCATTATGCGTCATAATGCCAGTTTCCCAAATTCTTTCCAGGTATGGGATTACATCTTTCAGTGGTGCCAATGATGGTTGTGTTACGTAAATTGATTTATTTGCCATTGGCTTTCTCTTTTAGTTCTTTTAATAATCTTGCCTGATGCATATTCTGCATGCACTCTTCTTCCAACCACGATTTTGTTATAATAAGCGAATGGAAGTGTTTTAGCATATTTTGGAAATGATTATCTGCTTCAAGTGAAATAGTTTTTCGACCGGACTCTGTATCAATAACTACTTCAGGTTTATAGCCCAAGGGAGCAGTGAATATCCTTTTTGTAGATATTTTTCCCTTGCTCCCCCATAATTCCAGGTTGCACTGATAAAAATTGTCGAATCCAAATGCAATTTCTGCAAATAAGTCTCCAGACTGTTGCTTTAAATACCCCCCCCCAAAAATATCAACGTCTAATTTTTTATCTATATAAAGACTTGAAGCGGCAACAGTCAGATCATATCCCATGAATATTTGCGATATTTTCACTGGATATGCTCCGGCATCGAGCAATGCGCCTCCGCCTAAATCTTTCTTATACCTGATATTTTCCTTATCTGGAAATGGAGGAAATCCAAACGAACTTCTCAGGCACCTCAACTTGCCAATTTTTCCTTTTGCTACCAATTGTTGGATAAAAGCAAGCTGGTTGTGAAAGCGAAACTGAAAATTCTCAACCAGCGCCAGATCTTTGTCCAAAGCAATCTGGTTTAAACGTTCCACGTCCTGAAGATTGCAGGCTAAAGACTTTTCGACTAGAACATGGAGATTTTCGTTAAACGCCTT
Source organism: Desulfobacteraceae bacterium (assembly GCA_014237365.1). Taxonomy (GTDB): domain Bacteria; phylum Desulfobacterota; class Desulfobacteria; order Desulfobacterales; family ETH-SRB1; genus B13-G4. Next base: position 9,437 of record JABZFQ010000020.1, read on the forward strand.
TTCAATCCATTCGGCATGTAATGAATTGGGCAGAGGAATATAAACTGCATCAAGGTCTTTTTCTTCTAACAAAGCTTCATATCCGGTGTAAGGTAAAACATCAAATTTTTCTGCAAAATATTTAGCTTTATCCGTATTACGACTGGCAACGCCTACCAGATTAAATAACTCCTTTAGCTCAAGAATGCTGGGAATGATATACCGGTCTGCAATATTAGCGCAACCGATAACACCGATATTTATTATTTTCTTCATATTTTACACGAATGAAATGGCTGCTATCAAACTTCGTGCTTGGATATTCAAGTAATTATTGAATTTCAAAAAAATATACAATTGATTTAATGTCATCCAGATATAGTTTTGGGGAAGTTCATCAGGAATGTCATCACCGGCTATGATAATCATATTTCGATTTTGCTCCCTGTAAAACCTTCCACCTTCTTCTGATTGAAGGGTATCAAAAACAATTTTTTTTTTCGGAGCATTTAACACATAATCCAAAAATGGTAAAGTGTGTTTGCGTGTGTGTCGGTAATTTCCAGTCAGACACTGTACTGTGGGCGCAAATTCGATGATGTCGAAATTTCCGCACTCCAATTTGGCCTGAACTGCAAAATGCATTAAGCCATTGATCTCTTTACACACAAATGCGCATAAACCTTCCTGCGCTGGTTCTACCATTGGCTGGCCCCATTTAATCACTTCCCGGTTGCCAATTTTCACATCAACTGCAATCACTTTAAAATATTTATTGTATTTGTGGTAAATTTCACTTTTACTAAATATCCAATTCCGTAATTGATCTAATGGAACTTTAGTAACTTCCAAATCGTAAATGCTTTTCAAATGAGTAAGAAAAGTGATAACGCCCTCAATGCTGTTAAGGGCACCATCGTTTGAAAGCGCTGATTTGAACATTGCTTTTTTAACAGGGTCATGATTTCTGTTTTTACCAAGAAAGTTGAAAAAATCAATCACATCCGGTTCAAAACTTCCAAATGGAATCCCGGAAATAACGGTCCGGGTATCCATATTCACAAGGTTATCATAGTGCATCAACTTTTTTACTTGAGCCAGCGTGAGCCAGGTAAAGTTGTCATAAACAGGAAGCTCCTCTTCAATCCTGATGATTATATTTCGGTTTCGTTTTTTCAGGAAACGAGCGCCTTGCTCAGACTGTAACTGATCAAGCAGGATTTGTTCCGGTTTTACATGCTGAAAATATTCCAAATAAAGCGGCTTTTTCCCTTTGTGAACCTGTGTGTAATTACTTCTAGTGGCCTGCAGGGTTGGAGAAAGCTGTATATAATTTACATTACCAGGTTCTATTTTTGCCTGCATAAGAAAATGAAGCACACCGTTAAACTTTTTGGTTATGAAGCCTAAATAACCGATTTCGGCCTGGTTGATGATGGGTTGATGCCATTCAGGTATATTTCCCCAGTTGGTTTTTACGTGGATACCATTGATAGTGAAAAATTTACCGCTATGATGTTTAATTGAACCAGCATGTTTATCATATTCCCAAAGATCAAGTTCTTTAAAAGAAGTTTTTTCAATTTGCAGATGCACAGCATTATTCTGTTCCCGAAGCCAATTTATTACCCTATCCGTACTTGTTTTTTCACTATTCCTGCTAAAAGCACTTTTAAGAAACGATAAGTGCGATAAACCACCGATTGTTTGTTTCTGATATTTCATTTCAAGAAATCTTTCGAATTGTTGAGTGTTGCGCTAACCCCATCCCCACTCCTAAGTACCCGCTGGTCTGAAAGCTCATGATCTTCTTTGCGCTTTGGCAACAAAACAAGCGTCATAATGTTGAATAGCAATTAACACTACAACATTACTTATCAAGTTTTATGTTTTCAAAGCTTCCTGTAACTATTAACTGGTAAAAAACAATGAGGATTACAAAGCATGGAAGGTAAATAATCTAACTGGCGGTTTTTACACGATTTTTCTAAAAAACCTTTCAAAAACACCTCGGTTTTTCAAAAGATAAGGAGATGAGAAGCTCCTGAATCCGTAGCACGGTTTTTGATATGGCATGAAATTACACAAAATATTCAAAAATCGACTTCAGCCATTGAGTGAAAACCCAAATCGGTTATTTACTATAATTTCAAAACCCCCTTCAAAAACCGTGTCACGGAAACGGATTCAGAAAGCTATTAAAGTCCCGTTGTGCGGGACTTTAATAGATAACATGAGAAAAAGACTTTTTTCTTTACCCTTTCTTCTTCCTTATAAAGCACCCTAAACCAAGAAGCCCAGAACCAAGAAGGAACATGGTGGATGGTTCAGGTACAGGTGCCGGATGATTAGTAAGCATGACTTTATCAAAAGTAATTTGATTTGCTCTTTCTGAGTTCTTGTTCATTAGCACTATCTTCAACTGTTCACCAATATACTCATCCGAAGCTGCGACATGATATGAAAGTACTGAAGTAACGAATTCACCCTGAACGAGAGTTGTTGAGGATTCAGAAGCCAATAAGTTATCAAATAAGTTATCACTACCTGCTGTCCACAATTGCACCTCGTATTCCAGCGATTCACGATCAAGCCGCCATCCAACATCTACACTCAATGTTAAGCTTGTGTTGGCGATCAAACTATAATCTAGTATCTGGGAAATGCTGCCACTATTAAGCCATGCAGCATTGACCCCTTCCGGAATACCGTTAGAGAAAATAGAGGGGGAATAATTGTAAGGCTTATAAACTCCTGAAACACCTCCACTTGACTTTGACCAGTCTGATATGCCATAAGTCCATCTGTTGTCAAACCATTTGTTATCGACGGGATCCTCGAATCCAGAATTGATGATAGTAACAGATGTAGCTTCACATAAGATCGGTACTGATAGCACAATAAAAAATAATCCAACTATCAAAATAATCCTTTTCATAATTTTACCTCCTATAATTTAAAATAGTTTTCAATTCCCCTTTTGAAGCAGGGCAATTGCATCGAAATTTTAGACCTTTAAAAATTAAATAGTTACGTAATACAGCAGGCTACTGATTAGTGCTTATTTTTGAAGTAGTATTTGTAACCTATTGATTTGTTTAGAATCAAAAATCATGCCAAATTTTGATGCAATTGCCCTGCCTTTTGAAGCGACTAATTTCATAAAAAATACCGACAAAAAAATACTGACAATTTTTTTTTATGAAACTGACTTGAAAAAAAGATTAAAAAACTTGCTGCTAATAAAATTGTAATTAAAACACGTTTCATTTTTTTACCTCCTTATATTTAGTTTTATTTAACTATTATTAGCAAGCAAATAACATGCCCAAAAAACTATTTCAAAATAATCAATTATTAAAGATGGTTAACAAAAAATCAATGAATCCTGTTTAAAACTTTATCCAAAAAATAGGAAAAATAGTTCTTATTCTCGTGCTCATTTCTTTCGAAAGACACATATGGCAACATTTACCACAGGCGTTCAACAGGTTAAGGACTCGGTCAAAAATAAGTTGGTAAAATTTGTGCCCAAATTTGCCGTAAATCTCATTGATCTGATTGAGCAAAACCGCAGAAATAGCGGGCTATTTCGAGGATTTTTGCGTATGAAGATCAATGAAAGATATGGTGAAGTTAGGATACAAAAATGCCAAGTTATTTTTGACCGAGCCCTAACCTTAGTTTCGCACTTTGAGTCTGGAAAAATTAACAGCTTTTTTTGTTTATTCAATAAAATTAAGTGGTTATATGAAGAGTCAATTTTCGGGTAATTTTTAACTATTTGATAT
>JABZFQ010000012.1 GCA_014237365.1 Desulfobacteraceae bacterium
CGATTCTTGCCTGGTTCCCATGTTCCAGCGTGGTAACCCATATGGTATGCATTCCCACGCTGGAGCATGGGAACGAGAAATTAAACTTTTACCCATTTTTTTAAGCGAATGAGAAGTAACAAGTTGTCAAAGATCGTACATCCTTTTGATATTACTGATATATCGAAACAAACATCAGCTCAAGTCCAGATTCTTCTTATGGAACTTCCTGAAATCATTGAACTAATACTCATTGAATGCGGCATTATTGATAAAAAAGACCGTTTGGGCAAATTTGCCAGGCAGATTGCAACCATAGCTATAGTGTTCCCCATTGTCAAGACAAAAAAAGAACAAAATCAAGGTGGATTTTTGAATAAAAAGTTTGGGCATCCTTCACGACAAGTCAAAAGTAGTTTACATTTTGTTGATCTTGTGTTTTGGCAGTGAAATTTGAAAATAGAAATTGGAAATTGGAAAAATACAAAGATGTAGACGCGTTACCTAATTTCAAATTTCAAATTTCCAGTTTCGATATCGGCATCCAATTCGATAATACACGCTTTTTCGAAAAAAGTGTAAACTGGTAAATTATAATGCTCCCCAAAAACTGGACAACCTGTTAAGGTGGATTTTGAAGCATCAGAATCATTCAAGTAAGGAGGTAAAATTAATGAGCGGAGTTCGTAAAAGGCACAGTGCTCCTTTCAAGGCTAAAGTAGCTCTTGAAGCTATTAAACAGGATAAAACTATTGCTCAGTTGTCCGGTGAGTATGGAGTACATTCCAATCAGATAAGTAGATGGAAACAGCACCTGGTACTGGAGTTGCCTGGAATTTTTACAGGCAAAAAGAAAGCAAAAGAAAAAAAAGCAGAGGAACTTCAGGCGGAACTTTATCGACAAATCGGCCAGCTCAAAGTTGAGTTGGACTGGGTTAAAAAAAAATCTGAACTGCTCTGTTGAAGCCAAAAGGAGGTGTATAAAACCGGAGCATCCGGAAATATCCATAAATCGGCAATGTAAACTGCTTTGCCTGCCAAAGTCATCATATTATTATAAACATCGGAATGTTAGCAGCTATAATGAACTTTTGATGCGGCTTATTGACGAAGAATACACCCGCCATCCTTTTTACGGCACTCGCCGCTTGACTGCGTGGCTGAGGCGTGAATGGCACGGGGTTAACATCAAGAGGGTAAGGCGCCTTATGAGAGAAATGGGAATAGAGGCAATTTATCAAAAGCCGAATCTAAGCAAAGCTTCGCCAGAACATAAAAAATATCCGTATTTGCTGAAAAATATGGTTATTGATCATCCTGATCAGGTTTGGAGCACGGATATAACTTATATTCGGATGAGGCACGGTTTTATATATCTAACGGCAGTAATAGACTGGTTCAGTCGATATGTTTTAAGCTATGAAGTATCGACTACACTTGACACAGGATTTTGTGTCGAGGCGCTTGAGAAGGCACTGAATATCTCAAAGCCGAAAATATTCAATACAGATCAGGGATCTCAGTTTACCAGTGAAGCATTTACCGGATGCCTGAAATCCAGCGGTATCACCATCAGTATGGATGGGCGGGGGCGGGCATTTGATAATATATTTATAGAACGCTTGTGGAGGTCAGTCAAATATGAGGAAGTCTATCTCAAAGACTATGAAACCGTTAAAAATGCAGTTTCAGGCCTGATCAGCTATTTTTACTTCTACAACACAGAAAGGGGGCATCAGTCGTTACAATATCAAACACCTTATCCCATCTTTTTTATTTTGAAATTTTATTCCAACAATATCAATAAGTTGTGTTTTGGTATGGCACTACATTTATTTTTAATAGTGCAATTATTTCAATTTGTTGCTTCGCTTGAACCTACCCGTATGGCACTACATTGAGAAATTGTGTGAATGCAGCTTTGTAATACATTGGTTTTGTTGATAAAATATTTCGTAGTGCCATAAAATATGCTCAGAAAATGCCATTTT
>JABZFQ010000022.1 GCA_014237365.1 Desulfobacteraceae bacterium
CCGCAATTGGGATTGCCTACAACACCAATAATAAAATCACTCATAGTTTACCGCTCCTTCTCTATCATAATTGCCGAAGCTTCGTCCTTTCTGAGACTCAAGTCAAAACCACGCACATTGATTTCTACTGGATCGCCCAAAGGAGCCACACGCTTCACGACAAACTCAGTACCCCTGATTAGTCCCATAGCGAGCAGCTTTTCCCGATACGCCGTGGCTCCCTTCACGAATCCGATAACCTTACCTTTGTTTCCAACATCCAAATCACCTAACCTTGTTTCCATTCTAATCTCCTTTAGGAACTACAATCACATGAATTTTTTCTGCCATTCCTCCCCCCAGAAAAAGACGGGTTCCTTTATGAGCGACAAGCACAGGTCCGTTATCCTGATTTTTCACGATTTCAACCTCAGCACCCACATTAAGCCCCATACCACTGAGCCTGTCGTGAAAACCTTTTCCACCTCTTACTGACATGATCTTGACGTTTTCTCCTTCACCTGCCATACGCATGGGGAATGAGATTGCATCAGAGCGTTGTGGCTTTGTCGTCAAAACAAGCCCTCCTTTTTTTTAACAGCGGCATTTTGCCAGCCTGATATTGTTAGGAACGGGGACGAAATAACTTCCCCAACCATGCATCACAGATTCATGTCAAATCCATAGACTGTCACATATTAAATTTCACTGCGTTATCGGTCGTCGGCGTATTACAATACAGCCTTCTCCCTCTATCCTTGTACAATTTAATATGTGACAGTCTATATGCGCCTGCCTGGAGAAGTTATTTTGTTCTCGTTCCTTAGCTATTTTGTCTCTTTTATTTCTTCTTTGTTTTTTATTTCCTCTTTGCCCACACTTTTTCCAAGCCTGTATGCTACATATACGAATAGACCTGTAAAAATAATTCCAACTGGAAAATGCATATTTTTCACCTCCTTTAAAAACTCAGAACTGCAAGCCGGGAAGCAATGTCCTCGCCTTCTCTTTTAGTTGCTCGACGTCTTTTTCACCCACTACTTCCTGCCAAAAATCAAGAGAAAGAAGCTCTGTGTCGTATTGAACAACCACAGAGCCTGCAAAAAGGTTCAGCCTGATATTCTTGATAGCCTCAATTTCATTCGCTAGTTTTTGTATCTCTTTTTCAATGCCGTTTACCTTCGGCAACTTAGACACAATGCTGTGATTAAACCTCAGTCGTATCCGGCCTGGAATGTGATGAACAATCTCTGCTTCCTCAAGCAAAGGCATGAGATAATCTTCAACAGCCATAATAGTCCTCAAGCTCCTTTCTCCTATCCGGTGATCTGACGTTTTGTTTCCCGCTTCAGCCTGCCTGGTTCTTTCTTGTACAGGCTGTGATGCCAGAAGGAGAATCCAAGCAGAGCCACACCAGAAGCAATGTGTAAGCATTTTACTTTCTTATTATTCAGAAAAAAAGTCGTTCCCGTTGTTACCATCAGGGAAACAACCATCCCTGCCTTGGCAAACTCTTTTGATTTATTGTTTGACATTGCTTTTCCCTTACTTTTTGTCTGCCTTTTCAGCTTTTGCGGGCTCTTTTTCCTTTGCTACCGCTTTTTTGACCTTTTTAACCCCTTCCTTTGCTTCTTCACTAACTTTCGCAAAAGATTTCACAATTGCCCGTTTCACGGTGTCGCTGGTCAGAACAAAGGTGGCCACGCCCCCTATAAGCATACCTGTCCAGAAAGAAGAATCGTCTGTCCTGAAAAATCTCCCCAGCCGCTCGGTCACAGTAACAGGGGGCTGCGCCGGAACCTGCGCCGGAGCATAGGTTTGTCCGTATTTTAATTCATCATACTTTCTGACCTCGGGATGGACCTCGGGGGCTTGATCTTTGGGATAGGTATTGGGGCCATCATTTACCGGTGTATTTGGTCCTGGTTGATGCATTTTTTCTCCTCCTTATTTCTTTTTTTCGTTAATATCGTGTAATACTTCTGCTTCCACATCCGCAAGCTGTTCCTTGAGCTCTTCAACGCCCCCTTTGACAGAAGCTGATGCCTTCAAAATACCTTTCCAGAAAGAATCATTGTCGAGCTGAAAAAAGCTCGCCAGCCCCGATGGAGCAGAAACATCTTCAGCCATCCCGGGTGGGTGCCCAGGACTTACATGGTCAGGCTTTTCCATCTCTGTCCCATACTGCAATTCATCTTGGCCAGGCTCCTTGTGATGGCCAGGCGCAGCTCTCTGCCCGCTTCCGCGGTTACCCTGGGCATAGCCCGTATTGTCGTAATCTGCCGCTGTTCCCGGGGCATCGTGTGCCTGTGCTGCCAGGCCGGCGGGATTTGTGGGCTGGCCTTCGGGTTGGCCCTGTGGTTGCTGGCTGCGCGGATTGCCGGGATCTGTTACCCCTATCACCTGCCCTGCTCCTTGCGGCGCGGCCGGTACTGGCTGCATGTAAGGCGGGAAAACGCCATAACCGGGCGGCATCCAATAGCCGGGCATTTGCCCCTGGGGGAGCCCACCCTGGGTCATATAATACCCGGGTTGCAGATTTGGTGACTGGAAATACCCGTATGGAAATGGCATCTGGCCTGGAACAGGCCCGGGCTGAAAGCCCATATTTCCGTCACCAGCGGTCTGAGGCTCAGGGTTTCCTTTATTTCCCTCCTGTGCTGGAACTTGCTCCTGTGTACCTTCGCTCCGGGGGTCCTGGCTTGCCCCCTGAGCCGGACCCGCCAACTGTCCACCTTGAGGATTACCGGCGTCTCCTGCGCTCCCCATCTCTTCGTCGCAAGATTTATTATCTTCCTTTGTTTCCATCTGTTTTCCTCCTTAAATTAACGCCCTGTCGGGCGAGCTTTTAGCTGATAAGCTGATAAGCTAAAAAAGAAATTCCTACGCTATCATGTTATTATTTTTCGGCCTTCTTCTCCAGCATTACCTCTGCCCTGGCATCTTCCCACTCTTCTTTCAGCTCTGCCGTGGAATTTCTGATGCCCTTGTAAGCCCCAACGCCGCACTTCATGATTCCTTTTCGTAATGTCTCGCTCGTCACCAGAATCGCTACAGCGCCTCCAATTAATAATCCTTTCCACAAAGACGGATAGTACACCATTGTTTTACCTCCCTTTGGTTAAATGGTTAAATGGTTATATGGTCGAGTAATTAGGAACGTGGACGAATTAACTTCCACAACTATGCATCACAGCTTCCGGCCGCCTTTGTCCGATCTCAGATCCCAAAAATCTTGAAATAGCTCGCTATTCCTTCAACTTTTGTGATCTGAGACCGAACAAATTCGACCTAAATCTGTGCGCCTACTTGTGGAAGTTATTTCGTCCACGTTCCTTAGCTCACTTTTTTATCATTCAAATGCCTTTGCGAGAAACTTATTCATAAGTCCCTGGCCAAGGGACGCGATTCCCTGGAGACTTAAAATGTCCTTGTGTTCCTCCAGGCCTAATTTTTTTAAAATCCCCTTTAAGGGGTCTACCTTGATGCCGGAATCTCTTATCCCATATACTGTCAGAATGAACCGGAGCTGATGAACCAGCTCTATTTTCTCTGCCAGGGCGGGATTTTTGTAACGGATCGCCTCGATTTCCTCAGGAGACGATGGGATTTCCTTAATTTCATAGTCATCCAGGATCGCCCCTTCGTCCCTTTCCGCCTCTTCTTTGCTTGCATCAACAAGACTTTCAAGCAAATCAGGTTCTATCTTTTGCGTGTCATAGTCTATATCGAGCCTGTTTTTTTCCGGATCAAAACGGAATTCTTCGACCCCCTCAATCTCCCTGAAATGCCTTGCCATCTGCTCAGGATTGATGGACCCTTTCTTCACGGTAGTAATATCAAGCTTAAGAATCATCCTGCCGTGATTGTGGCTCACCACCTCAGCCCTTTTCAAAAGTCTTTTTATCTCAAGATATTCTATCATTTGTCACCTTATCCATCGCGGCGCACACGGTGCACGGCTCTGATTCAAATTTTTCGCTTACAGCACAAACCGGCATCGAACACTTTGGTTGTTCTGCCATGTCAAAACCGAGCAGGCGGCTGGAGTTGAGCCAGACTCCGAGGGAATGGAAGATATGCAAGAAACCGGCAAAAAGGGGAGTCATTAATCCAGCGGCTCCAAGGCAGACACCCACGATATTGGAATATGTGGCTATTTTATAGTTTTGCTCGATGATATTGATTGTCTCTTTGCTCAGGGCCCTGACACACGGTATCTTCCATAATTCACTCGTGGCCAGTGCGATATCAGCCGCTTCAATAGCCACATCAGATCCGCCCGCGCCCATGGCAATCCCTATGTGTGCCTTTGACATTGCCAGCGCGTCATTCACACCATCGCCGACCATGATCGGGAGTTTTCCTTCGCGGGTAAGTCTTTCGATGACTTCTGCTTTGTCTTCCGGAAGAAGATCTGCGTGGCAGAAGTCGACCCCGAGCTCTTCTGCCATTTTGTCGGCGACTGTCTCATGATCCCCTGTAATCAGATGAATCTCTCTTATCCCGTCATTTTTCAGATATTGCATGACGCTCTTTGCTCCGGGCCTGACCTTATTTTTTATGCCTATCACTCCGATCAGTTTCCCGGCCTTTGCCACATAGACAGCGCTTTGACCCTCGGCAATCAGCCGTTCCGTCTCTTTTATGTACTGTTTTATCCAGATACCGCGCATGTCCATCAGGTGTTCGTTGCCCACCAGGATATCGTAGCCGTCCAGCCTGGCCGCAACGCCCCGTCCGACAATCACCTGGCACTCCGCATGACCGGCCACTTCTATCTCCATCTCCTTTGCCATCTCCCTGATCGCCCAGGCCAAAGGGTGGTGGCTGTGCAGTTCGGCCGAGGCAGCCGCGCCTACAAGCTCATGCTCAGAAATCTTTCTGTTGTGAATTACAAGGCTTTTGACCTCGGGTTGCGAGCAGGTAATTGTGCCGGTCTTGTCAAAACAGATTACATCCGGCCTCCCGACCTCCTCAAGGTAAAGACCGCCCTTGATCAGGATGTTTTTCCTGGCCGCATTGGCGATGGCAGCGCTTACGGCTGTGGAGGCGGCAAGGACAGTAGCGCAGGGACACGACATCACGAGAAGAACCGTCAACACACGGTAGATACTTTGAGTTATGATAAGTGTCCCAACTGATACGATTATGCCGAGCTTAGTCAGCCGTGCGGAAAGAACGTCTCCCTGGTCCATGACCGGGGCCCTGGAGGCCAGGGATTCTTCCACCATGTCGAGCACCCTTGCAAGGTATGTCTCATTGCCTGTCTTTTCGACCCTGATATGGATAGCCCCGTCGTGTACAACTGTGCCGGCAAAAGTCTTGTCCCCTTTGCTCCTGTACTCAGGAACAGATCGTCCTGTAATATGGGAATCATCTATGACTGCCTGTCCTGAGACAATTACGCCGTCTGCAGGGATACGTTCTCCGGTATGAACAGCTACGATGTCTGCAACCTTCAACTCTGAAACAGGAACTGCCACCTCCACGCCGTCAACAACGCGATAGGTCTCCTTTTCATTGACCAGAAGGATGTCCCGGATGGCCCGTCTTGATCTGTCCGTGATGTAGTCCTTGATGAGGGTACCCAGCCGCATGATAAAAATGATTTCCAGGGCCGTCATGGCCTCGGCCATAAGTATGGCCACAATACCCGTGAATGCCATGAACTGGTGCAGGGTGCATTTCTTTTTTTCAACAATATCCTTTACCGCCTTTTTCAATATTGGGTAGCCGAACAGGGCGGCAGTCGCGGCGGGAAGACCCAAAACCGTTTCGTTGACAGGGCTTTTTCCAAAGAACGACTTGATCAGATAATAGACCACAATAAAGGCAAGAGCCGACACCTCCAAAAAATCCCTGAGCAGGGAGGGCGGTTGGGTCGTACTGCAGCCGACCGGCATGTTTGGAGAGGCCTTGGCTTCTATCCGGCAACAGACAGGGAAGAGTTCGTCCAGTTTTGCAAGAATCATTTCTTGGGGAACCACCTTTTGCTCGTAAAGGATAACTGCTGAACCCACGACAGGATTGATAGTGACCGCAACTATCCCTCTCATTTCTTTCAGGGCATCGCTGACAGTTGTGCAACGAGCCGGATCTTTTTTCATCAAAAAGCTTTTAACCCGCATCCTGCCGGGTATCGAATGTCTGATTCTGTAATATGACAAAGCCATGTTTCTCTCTCCCTGGCGCTGCTGATTGAGGTGTGATCCACCTCAATCAAAGCTTCCCTTATCCCGATTTTATCAATACCTGTGTGAGCTTCTTGCGTAATATCTCCAATTTTTTGGATTTAAAGGCCATTCTGGTTTGCTCCAGGACATCTATGGTTTCTTCGATAGCCTCTTTCAGCCTGGATTCTTTATGATAACATGATGGCAAAAAGAGCTCTTTCATATTTTTGTTGTCCGGCCTTTGTTCCAGCATAGCGATCATAAGATGGTAATGCATATTTATTTTCAAATGCAGCTCTTCAGCGCTTTTATCAATAAGATTTACCATATCTATTTTATTGGCGTACTTCATTGGTTAGTACTCACTACCTTGATTAGAACTATCTAATTCTTAAGGAAAAAAATTTTATTCTACAATAATCTTTTCCGCCACCCCAAGACCGATAGCCGGCCTGGAATCCTTTACCCCGGGATCAATCCTGCTTGGTACCATAAGAAACGTGGACGAAACAACTTCCACAACTATGCATCACAGCTTCAGGCCGCCTTTGCCAAATCTCAAATCCAGGCTCAAATCCCAAAAATATTGAAATAGGTAAGCTATTCCATCAATTTTTGTGATCTGAGATCAAACAAATTCGACCCAAATCTGTGCGCCTACTTGGGGAAGTTATTTCGTCCACGTTCCTTATTTCTTATCCTCCACAACTTCCATAGTCTTTATTCTGCCCTTGAATCCACTTTCAAATTCTTTCATTCTGGCTAAACATTTATCCGGTTCCTGACCATGAAGCCGATATTCATCAAAATATTTAAGCCAGTCCAACCCTACCCTCGGGCAGAATTGAATAAATTCCATAAATTCTATAAACCTGTCCAGCGTCGAGGCGCTGACAGCATGTTCCATTTTACAGGCCTCTTTATCGGCTTTTTTTAAATCCACATTTAAGATATCCGTCAAAAAGCTCCGTAAAATATGATGTCTCCGATGTATTTCTTTTCCAACATTAAACCCTTTTTTTGTCAGTTCCAGATACTCATATTTTTCATAATCAATTAATTTTCTCTTGCTAAGGGTATTGAGCATACTTGTAACCGTGGGCATCTTTACGCCAAGCCTTTTGGCAATATCCTTTACCCTGACAACTCTTTTTTCCTTGCCCAGATTAAAAATAGCCTCCAGATAATCTTCCATGGCCGGCGTCAGAGGTTTTTTTGAAATATCGTCTTTATTTTTCATAATCACCTCCTCATTAAGAGGACAAAACTATATTTGATACATCTAATTATCACTTGAAAAATTCCAAGTCAAGCTTTTTTATTATTTGGGGTGCAATTAAATTTCAGGGTAAGGGCTCGGAAGAATGCGCATTAGATCTTGTATAATTTCTTTTTAATGTATACTATCACAATTTTATTGATACCTAAGAGCCTGTTTGAAAACCTGCATAAACAATCTCGAAGAAATTTAAATTGCTTGTGAGAAATACGGGTTAATTTTGGAGGATAACTGCATGTTGTTTACTGCTATTCTTTATATCTCTTTTTTTGTCTTTCTTCTTGGTCTTAGCTACAAGGTTTCCACCTGGTTCTCGCTAAAAATAGGCATTGCATCTAAAAATTTTACGACATCTGAAAGAATGTCAGCGGCAGTAAAGGGCATACTGGGAGTTATATTCAGCCCCAAAATCCTTATTCTTGTCAAAGTTTTTATACTAGATATTATACTGCAGAGAAGAATTTTGAAAGAAGACTTCCTTCGGTGGTTCATGCATATGCTGATATTTATTGGATTCATGATGCTGCTGCTGATGCATGCCTTTGACTCTTTTATAACCGCACCTCTTTTTGAAGAATATTATTCTACTGTAAATCCGTTTTTATTTCTCAGGGATTTTTTCGGCATTATGGTTTTAGCCGGCCTGACGATCGCCGCTTACAGGCGCTTTATTCTGAAAGTGCCCCGCCTCAAAACGAGCCCCATGGACTACTATGCCATCATTATTCTAACTATTATTATGATTTCAGGTGTTCTTCTGGAAGGTATAAAAATAACATCATATACTGAATTCCAGAATATGGTGGAAAATTATTCCGGCCTTGATGATGAAGAAGAAATACTGACGCTTGAAAAATTATGGGTTAAGGATTTTGGTCTGGTTTCCCCGAATGTTAAAGAGCCGATTGATCCTGCGCTTATCCCTCTCTCTAAAAAATTACATAATATGAACTGTGCTGAGTGCCATTCCTCAACTGAATGGGCCATTATGGGTTATCCTGTCGCCAGGCTTTTAAAGATAGTAGCTTTAAGGCTTGACCAGTTGGGAGGTGTTAATGCTTTTTGGTATATTCATTTCCTTGCATGCTTTATCGGTCTTGCTTATCTGCCTTTCAGCAAAATGTTCCATTTCATCGCCAGTCCTGTAAGCCTGCTTGCAAACGCTGTAATGGATAAAAACAAATCGCTTCCTGCAAATATCGCAACTAGACAGGCAATGGAACTTGATGCATGTACACACTGTGGAACTTGCAGCCTTACATGTTCGGTCGCAATGGCCTTTGATAAAACAGGAAATTTAAATATTCTTCCTTCAGAAAAACTGGTATTTCTAAAAACCTATGCCTCGGGCAAGGATTTAAAAGAAAATGAGATTAAAGCCATTCAGGAAGGAATTTATCTATGCACCAATTGTGACCGCTGCACAGTGGTATGTCCTGTTGGTATAAATCTCAGAGAGTTGTGGTTTAACGTAAGGGAAGATCTCATTCAAAAAGGCACTCCAATACCACTTGTGCTTTCACCTTTTTCTTTTTATCGCGGTTTGAATCAACAAAAACTGGATTCAAAAAATTATTCAAATCCTGTGAGTCTGACAAAGGATGCTATTACAGACAAATGCGGGTTAATTAAAAATCCTGATAAAGTAATTTCTTTAACTCCGGTTAATAAAGAATTTAAGAAAAAAGTAGATCTTTCTTTTCAGGCAACTACCTATTCATATTGCTTTTCATGCCAGAACTGCAGCACAGTATGTCCCGTAGTAGGTAATTATGAAAATCCGCAAGAGGCTCTTGGCCTGCTGCCGCATCAAATCATGCGTTCTGTCGGACTTGGCTTAAAAGATCTGGCTTTTGGTTCAAAAATGCTGTGGGACTGTGTAACATGTTATCAATGCCAGGAGCATTGCCCACAAGGAGTAAAAGTTACTGATGTTTTGTATGAGCTAAAGAATCTTGCAATAAAAGAAAGTTTTAATAATGAATAAAAAAATGAAATATGCATTGTTTCTTGGATGTCACATCCCTGCCAGGGTGCAGCAATATGAGACCTCGGCCAGGTCTGTGCTTTCTGAGATTGGCGTTGATATAAAAGATATTAAAGAGTTTAACTGCTGCGGTTATCCGTTAAGAAATTCGGATTTCAAGACATTTGTGCTCTTTTCCGCACGGAATCTGGCCCTGGCGGAAAAACTGGGTTTAAATATGATTACGCTATGTAAATGCTGTTATGGCAGCCTGAAAATGGCGAAACATCATATGGAGGAAAATCCATTTCTTAAAGATGCAGTCAATAAAACACTGGCAAAAGAGGGATTAGAGTACAACGGAAATCTTGAAGTTAAACATTTTCTGTCAGCGCTTTATTCAGATATAGGAATCAATACATTAAAAGAAAAGATAACAAAAAATTTCAAGGATCTTAAAATTGCCACCCATTACGGATGCCATGCTTTGCGCCCAAGTAATATTATGCAATTCGATGATCCGATATCACCTGTTATTTTCGACAGGCTTGTGGAACTGACAGGCGCAAAGAGCATTGACTGGGCATTAAAACTTGAATGTTGCGGAGCGCCTGTACTGGGAATAAATGATGATCTTTCAATGAACCTGACGAAAAGGAAACTGACTGACGGAAAAAAAGCCGGAGCAGACTATCTTTGCACTGCCTGCCCATGGTGCCACCTGCAATTTGACAGCGTACAAAAGATGATGATAGAGCAGCGACGCATAATAAACAATCATCTTCCGGCAATTCTATTCCCACAGCTCCTTGGGCTGGCTATGGGCATAGGCAAGAAGACTCTGGGAATAAATATGAATCAAATAGACATAAACGCCATAGGGGACTAATAACGAATGTCAGAAAAAAAAATCGGTGCTGTAATGGTTGTAGGCGGCGGAGTTGCTGGTATGCAGGCCGCACTGGATGCTGCAAATTCAGGCTTTTATGTCTATCTTGTTGAAAGATCAAGCTCCATCGGCGGAATCATGTCCCAACTGGACAAAACTTTTCCGACCAATGACTGTTCCATGTGTATTATCTCGCCCAAGCTGGTCGAAGTCGGCAGGCATATCAATATAGAATTACTTACTCTGTCAGAGATCAAAGACATATCAGGGGAACAAGGAAATTTTGAGGTACTGGTAACTCAATACCCGCGTTATGTTGATATGGATAAATGTATTGCTTGCGGTCTATGCGCACAAAAGTGTCCGAAAAAAGTTGACAGCGAATATGATGAAAGACTTATAAAGCGCAAGGCAATATATTTAAAATACCCGCAGGCTGTCCCCCTTAAATACGCTATTGATCCTGAGAAATGTATTTTCTTCAAAAATGGCAGGTGCAAGGCATGCGAAAAATTTTGTCCCACCGGTGCCATCAACTTTGATGACCCAAAAAAAGATCTATCTCTCAAAGTAGGCTCAATCATCCTTGCCACCGGCGTCAGGGCTTACGATCCAGTGACTCATGATATTTACGGGTATGGAAAATCTCCTAATATAATTACCAGCCTTGAATTTGAACGAATTCTTTCAGCATCAGGCCCTTTTGGCGGGCATCTCGTCAGGCCTTCAGATAAAAAGGAACCAAAAAAAATTGCATGGCTGCAATGTGTCGGATCAAGAGATACCCATATAGGAGCCAGGGGCTATTGCTCTTCAGTCTGCTGTACCTACGCAATAAAAGAGGCCATGCTTGCCAAAGAACACAGCAAAGAACCTCTGGATACAGCTATTTTTTATATGGATATACGTACCCACGGAAAAGATTTTGAAAAATATTACAACAGAGGCAGAGATGAAACAGGCATAAGATTTATAAAATCGAAAATCAGCAATATCTTTCCAGTGGGAGATATAGGCAACCAGATCATACGATACATTGACGAAAACGGCAAAAGAGTTGATGAAGAATTTGATATAGTTGTCCTCTCAGTAGGACTTGGCATAAGCAGCAAAGCAATAGAACTGGCCGGAAAATCAGGTGTTGAACTTGATCATTATAATTTTGTATCAACTACAAGCTTTGACCCTGTAAAAACCTCTGTCCCCGGAATAGTTGTATGCGGAGCCTTTGAGGCTCCGATAGACATCCCCACATCAGTCATCGAGTCAAGCGCGGCAGCAGGCATGGCAGGAATCAGCCTTTCCGAATCACGCTGGAGCCTGACAAAAAAAGAAGAAATTCCTGAAGAAATTGATATCCGCGGAGAACCTCCAAGAATAGGAGTTTTTATATGCAGGTGCGGAATCAACATCGCCGGAGTAGTCGATGTGCCGGCTGTAGCGGATTTCGCACGCAACCTGCCGTATGTTGTTCATACGGAAGAAAACATGTTCAGTTGCTCACAGGACACACAGGATAAAATCACAAAGATAATAAAAGAAAAGCGTCTGAACCGCGTGGTTGTGTCAGCCTGTACTCCCAAAACGCATGAACCGCTTTTTCAGGAAACTTTAATCAATGCCGGTATTAATAAATATTTGTTCGATATGGCCAATATCCGCAATCACTGTTCATGGGTCCACAGCGCAAAACCTGAAGAGGCAACCGAAAAGGCAAAAGAGCTGACAATGATGGCTGTAGCAAAGGTGGCCTTGCATGAACCCCTGGTTGAACCGGAACTGGAAATTAACCAGTCAGCCCTGGTCATAGGCGGCGGCATATCAGGTATGGCAGCAGCAAAAACTTTATCAGAACAAGGGTATCATACATGTCTTGTTGAAAAAAATGAAATGTTAGGAGGACAGGCGCGGTATATCCATGAAACCTGGCGGGGTGAAAATGTACAGCAAAATCTAAATAGAATGATTGAAGAAATTCAGTCGGATGATAAGATTGATGTCTATCTGAAATCAGAAATAACAAAGGTTGACGGTTTTGTCGGGAATTTTAACACCAGTATCCAAAAGGACGGCAAGGAAGAAGTCCTTGAACATGGCGTAACAATAATTGCATCAGGAGCCGAGGAGCTTAAGCCTGATAATCATTTGTATGGCCAAGATTCCCGCGTTCTGACCGGTCTTGAATTGGACCGAAAATTCATTAAAAATGACGATTCTATCAAAAATATAAAATCAGCCCTGTTTATCCAGTGTGTTGGATCAAGAATAGAAGAACGTCCTTATTGTTCAAAAACATGCTGTACACATTCGATAAAAAATGCTCTGCAACTCAAAGAACTCAATCCGGAAATGGACATTTTTATTCTTTACAGAGATATGCGCAGTTATGGATTGCGCGAAGACCTGTACCGAAAAGCCAGGGAAAAAGGTATCTTTTTCTTCAGATATGACTTTGGTAAGGAATTAAGCGTAGATAATGACAAAAAAGATTTGCGGATAAGGTTCACTGACTCCACAATTAAACGAAAAATTGAGATAAGGCCGGATCTTCTGGTTCTTGCATCCGCCATTGTCCCACCGAAAAAGAACCCACTTGCACAAATGTACAAGGTGACCCTTAATGATGACGGTTTTTTTATGGAAGCGCACGTTAAACTCAGACCCGTTGATTGTGCAACAGATGGTGTATTTATTTGCGGTCTGGCGCATGCGCCAAAGCCGATTGATGAATCAATAGCACAGGCACAGGCCGCAGCAACAAGGGCCGTAACGCTGCTTGCCAAAAAAACAACAAATATGAGCGGCACGATTGCGTATATCAATCCTTTAAACTGCAGCAGTTGCGGCGTATGCATTAATATCTGTCCCTTTTCAGCACCATCTTTTATTGAGAAAGGCCCGTTTACAGGCAAGGCGGAAATCAACTCAGTTCTCTGCAAGGGTTGCGGGCTATGCACAGCATCATGCAGGTCAGGTGCAATACATCTTAAAGGATTTGACAATGATCAGATATTTTCACAGATTTTTGCATTAGAAAAAGCAGTATAAGCGATTATAGACTTTCAGATAATTAATTTCACAAGGATAGAAGGAGGAAGGCGTATTAGTTATACGTCGACAACTGATAACACAGTGAAATTAATTATCTGAAAATCTATAGTTCGCAGTTGGGAAAGGCTAAAAGGTAATATTCCTACAGAAAGGAGGAGAGAATCGTGGGAGCAACTCATGTAACAGTCACAATCCGCAACCCAGCTTTACCGAATAAAAGCTGGGAAGGACTTTTTCTAGTAGATACTGGGGCAATAGATTCACTTGTTCCAAGGGAACACCTTGAAAGCATCGGGCTTAAACCAAAGGCACAAAGGATTTACGAACTTGCAGATGGCAGTCAACTCAAGATGGATATAACAACTGCTGATATTGAATTTATGGGTGATCTTGTTGGGGGTACTATCATCTTTGGCAAGACAGGTGTTGAGCCAATTCTTGGTGTCACCGCGCTTGAATCTGTCGGTATTGAGGTTGACCCACAAAATCAGCGTCTCAAAAGAATGCCGGCTACTCGCCTTAAACCAATCAAGAGGAAAGTCTGACAAATAAAATGCAACGGACAAAAATGCTGAAGCATTTTTTCCGCTGGTTTTAGCAGTTAGGCGTTTTAATCGAAATCAAGGCAGAATGTTGATATGAAATTAGAATGGGATCCCCAAAAAGCAACAACTAACCTCCGAAAGCATAAGGTTTCTTTCGAAGAAGCCGCAACAGCTTTGAGTGATCCAATGGCCGCAACCGGCATTGACCCTGACCATTCAATTGACGAGTTTCGATATATCACCTTTGGTGTCTCGAATAGCAGCCGCTTGTTAGTAGTTTCTCACACCGAGCGGGGAGAGACTATTCGAATTATCAGTGCTCGCCGTGCTATCAAAGGAGAACGAAAAATTTATGAAGAAGGATAAAATAATCAAAAATGACGAATTGCGTGACGAATATAAGCTGTCGGACTTTCCCGCCCCTTTGGTGCGAGGCAAGTATGCTAAGCGTCTGCGTGAGTCGTCAAATGTAATTGTGCTCAAACCAGAAGTAGCTGAAGCTTTTCCCAATGAAGAAGCTGTGAATTCTGCTCTTCTGTCACTGATCAAGCTTGCTAAAACGACAACGCGCCTAACGAATCGTTCAACCTGACCGGAAAACGCAGGGCATGAATTCAGATGAATGAAGGTTCTCGGTGGGGTTTTTCTTTCGAATGCAGCAATTCTAATTATAGCTTTTCGCTTATATTTCAACAAGATATGAAATGCAACTCTGTTTCCTGCAAAACAGCAATATTTCGTAAAATTATCCAAAATCACCAATTTTCTTTGATTTGTGATTTTTGCAGAAATATTAGAATTTTTTCATAGAACACTAATCTGTTGAAATCAATGAGATATTTTGGCTATTTCCATAATTAGAATTGCTGGTTTCTTGTGACCATCTTGTGGCGTAATAAACTCAGGCTGCAAAGCTATGACTTTATCATTGCCAGGGGCTACAATTAACGATGTAATTACGGTGTGAGAATAAGTCACAGTTCCATTCCTATGTTTCTTTTGGGTACAGTTCTCACAACAAATATTTTGTGAGAAAAAATACTGTGTTCCATCCAATGCAATCAGTAAATAAACATTGGAAACACGCAAGAAGGATGCACCACATCCATCAAATCTCGGATGTGGTTATCGGAAGGAATCTGGTCCATTATGAACAAAGTCTGAGCGTTACTTTTACCTTTCGCTTTTTGCATCGCGTCCTGAAATGCAAGAAAGGATGGGTTCTGGGTAAAGAAAATCGAAAAAGCTCCTAACGCTGCGTCTTCGATAGTATAGCGAGTATTATTCCCGGTTCGTATATCTGGGAACTTTTCTGTTACAGAGTGCAATTGAGACACAAGACTATCAAACGTAAAAGGTTTGCAATTAGAATTATGGACTGGCATTATTTCCTCTTGATATAACACATTTGTTACTTAGTGTTTCACTATCAAGAATGTTTACGCCTGT
>JABZFQ010000116.1 GCA_014237365.1 Desulfobacteraceae bacterium
TTCGAACCTCCGGAAAATCCGGCCCAATGTATTCGGCAATATCCCGTAGGGGCAGGCCCCTGTGCCTGCCCTGATAATATGCAACCACAGGGCGGAAGGGCAACCACAGGCGTTGCCCCCTATGTTATTTGAAAACGAATTGTATCACATAATAGGGAACCATCATCAAGATGGCATTGTTTTATTTTGGTTACACTCATTAGAATTGCTGAGCCTTGAGCAGTTTTCTCTACTCACTTGGCCTGATTTTTTAACAACCAAACCGGAAGCAACATTGATGGCCACCGTTAAAAACCATAATTAGAATTGCTGATGTATTATTGTTTTTTTTTATTATGCTTGGTATTTGTTTCTTTTGTAAAGCGCCATTAGATGCTCCCCCTAATGATTTAACCTCTGGATTTCGAGGTATGTATTTTACCAGTAATGATGGATCAGCCGCCGAAATATTCGCAGAATACAAAATATCGGCGACAACCCGGCGCTGACTTACAGATGACACCGAAATAATGTTCCAGAGGTGTGCAAAATAACACAAAAGTGGTTCCTAAGGAACGGGGACGAATTAACTTCCCCAAGTAGGCGCACAGATTTGGGTCGAATTTGTTTGATCTCAGATCACAAAAGTTGATGGAATAGCGAGCTATTTCAATATTTTTGGGGTTTGAGATCGAACAGCAATGTTCCGGCTCGATATCAAGAATCAGGGCAATTGACTTTTTTACAAGGCTGATTTCATCGTTTGAGATGTTTCCGATTTTTTCCGCAAATCTCCTGTGGCTGATGGCTCTAATCTGAAAACAGTCAACTACTGATTTTTTCTGAAGGCCATTGTTTGTGCCGGGTTCCAGGGAAACGAAAAAAGGATTTTCCTTCCAATACGGGTTCCAGGCAGTAATAGGTAAAACAATTGCAAGTCTGAGATGTTTGTCATGCCCACCGTTCAAGACGAGCACCGGACGTTTTTTTTTGATTTCATCACCAATGGCTGGATCAAGATTTACCCAATAAATTTCAGCGGTTTTCAAAATTTTCCCCTTCTATTGATTCAAAAAGGTTATCATATTGTGCCCTTCCGATCATCTCCATAGCTTCCATCCTCTTAAATTCCCGAAGCCTTTTGCGGTCTTCTTTCACCTTGGCGTTGATAGCCTCTCGCATATACTCACTAAGGCTTCTGTAGCGAAAGTCCTTATACGTCTTTTTGATGAATTCATGATTTTTTGCGTCAATCTGAACTTTGGTCTGAACCAGCATATCACATACCCCCCTGTTTTTTTGGTTATCCTGCCATAATGTTACCCCAATGTCAAGGTCAAATAATAGGGACATATTATGGGAATATAAACTATACGAAACCCGTCAACCAAACTTTCAAAGAATACAGGATTGTTTTTCCACCGCATGGCAATCCTAAATACCTTTGGCACTTCTCGGCTATTTTAAACGTTTTAAAAAAAGCCTTGACAAGGATTATTCTTTGGATTAATAGAATTTTCTATCTAAATTAGAAATTTAAATCTTTATAAGGGATGTCTTGCGGTCGCCGGCTTTTAACAGAGTGCAGCGAAAGTGAAGGCGTAACTTGGATTGGGTTTGGCAATCCGGTTACGCCTTTTTTTGTTTGCATGAAAATCACAAACCCAATTGGCCGACCACTTAACTAGTGCCCGAACGAAAACTTGAAAATTTTTTTGAGTTCAAGGAAGGCGCAAATTTTAACCGCAGGAATACATGGGGTATTTTGAGGATTAAAATTTGCTCCTGACGCAGAAATCGGAAAAATTAGCAGTTTTCGTTCAGGCACTAACTAGTTTGACCAATTATGGAACAAAGCGGAGCGATGTTGACAACAAACAAAGAAGTTAAAGCAAAGATTATTGACCTATACGATGAGCTGTTTTTTCATGACGGGTATGGCGAGGTAAAAGTGGAGATGAGAATACTTCAGCGGGGACAAAAGGAAATCATCATCCACTGCGGCAAACAGTATCGTTTTGTAGTGGATTGTCAGAATAAGAATCGTCCTAAAGACACAAAATAAACAACCGTGTTTTGCGGTGATAATACAAAAACGGGAAAAAAGTCCTGGCGTAAAAAAAAATAAAAAAAACTTGACAGCGGTTTTTTTGTCTGATATTCGATCTCTCAAAGTTGGTTAGGCATCTCAATTTTTATTAGAATAGTCTTTTTATACAACTTTATACAATAAGGAACGACTTACGGTCCCTGTATCAGGCAGGTGAAAGTGAAGGCGTAACTTGGATTGTGGTAAGCAATCGGGTTGCGTCTTTTTTTGTTTTAGTCCCCCCGCTGAAGGTCAGAAGGTCAGAAGATTAGAAGATTAGAAGATTAGACAACAACGAGAAACGACATAGAGTGACGGCTCTGCCCCACCATCACTGAACCGCAGAATATCGAACAAGAAATATCGAATGTCGAAGTAACGAGCAACGAGTAACAAGCAAAAAAAAGGAGGTGATGCAAAAACCAAATGTGAGTTCCTGTCGCGGCGAGGCGCCCGAAGGGTATTTTTAAAAAACATAAGGAAATTAACTTAAAAGCCATAACAGACCCTGCGGGTGGGTTGTTCACAGGCAAACAAATCGAAAGGAAAAAAAATGATTAAAAAAATCAGCAAAAAATTTAAAAAAGTGAACAGCCAAAAAGGTTTTACCCTGCTTGAGATCTTGGTGGTTCTCACCATCATGGGTTTTCTGATCGCAATGGTAGCGCCAAGGCTTGCCGGAATCGGCGGTAGCGCGGTTGATACAGTATGCGACACAAACCAGAACCGGATGATGACTTATCTGTCGACTTATTATCAGGATACAAATGGCAGTCTGCCGAACAACTTGACAAACATAGTTAATGAGAATGTAACAGCCGCAAACAGTTACGAGATTCCGAAGATCTCTGATGGGGATCCGGATACCGGGGCCGAGGTTTTGGCAGAAGAATTCGATGACAGAAACCATTTTGTTGTCCATTATCTAAATAATGCTGAAGTTGCGGAACTGGCAGGGCTTGGCATTGATTCGGTTTTCAACCTGAATGATTATACCCAATCACTTATTGCCGACCTCGACCAAGGATCAGCAATGCAACCAACTGATTTGGCTGAAAATGTTGGCGTTGCCATGGTGGGTATTGGTTGCGATACAGATGCAGCCGCCGATACTTTTAACTTCTCAAGTACGGTTACTGACAGAGATTGGGGCGAGCCGAGCTGGTTAGGAAGAATAGTTTTCGGCTTGGGTCCGGAATGCGGTTTGATCACTTCCGGTATTATCATCAACGCCGCGCATTGCCCGGGCGGTCTTCAGAATACAGACAATGCCACGTATAACGACTATAATATCGTTATTCCGAGACTGGAGGCGACTACTCTTAGAATGGGAGTCGATGGTGCAAATCTGACTGCTTCTGGTTTGGTTCATGCCCTTGGAAAAATCACCGCCATTTCCTATGATGGTATAGATCTGGAAGCTATAAATGATACCGGCGATTATATTATCGCTACCAATACTGCACATTTCAAAGTCAGAGACTTCAATCTTCTTAACGCTCAGGAAGGATGGGAGTATTCAACCCAGTGCCCGGAAGGCCATATGTATCCTGAAGATGATGGCGAGTTTTGGGCTTTTGACACTGATGGTGGTGGTGTCTAACAGCCTACCAGTTTAACCTTAACCGGGGCGGGGGAGGAGTAACCTTTCTTCCCCGCCTTTTTTACGACAAAAAAAGAATAAGCAAAAAAAACATCATTAAATCAATGAATCAATATATGCCAACCCGCAACGAGCAAGGCTTCACCCTCCTCGAAGTCCTGATCGTTCTCTTTATTCTCGGTATGATCGCGGCCATGGCATGGCCTGCCCTGGGTATCCTGGACGACAGGGCAAGGGAAGAACTCACCCGTGAAAACATGGAGGTGATCCGCCGTGCCATTGTGGGCGATCCTGATCGGTTTGATGCAGATGGAAGAAGGATCATCGGCGGTTATGTGGGGGATATGGAGAAATGGCCAGATCTGTGGGAAGCCAATGCTGATATAAAACCCGATTACGCTGGACCTCTTCCTCCCCCGGGACCCACCTGGACTTTTGGCTATCGTCCCTTTGGGCATTTTGAAGGCAAGAAATGGAAGTGGGACTATCCTTTTCGCAAACTGTTCGATGCCGATGATGATCATGACCATATCGGCGGGCTTGAGACTGAAAACGAGGGGCAGCCAAGGGGGCTGTGGACTCAATATCTTGAAGAACATCCGACTTCACCGCCGGGAGAGATGGAAGGCGCTATGTGGAAAGGACCCTATATGCTGCCGCCAGCAGATGAAAAACCTTCGGACAGCCAGCACTGGGCAAAAACTGACGATGAATATGACTGTTATGACGGCATTACCGGCCTTGAGCCAAAATGGAATCCTGCTATTTTGGAAGAGACATGGGAGGATGGAGACTACAATGCCGCTCTGGGCGAACATTATGACGAAAAAGAGTCGTTCAGGCTCTTGCAGACAGACGGAAGGCTTGCGGATGGCTGGGGCAGGGCATTGAGGTTTTTCATAACCGCTGACCAGGACAGACCGGGAAGCACAATATTCTGGATCATATCAGAAGGGCCGGATCGTGAAGGTACATACCCGACAAAAGGAACATTTGCGGCAGGCCTCTGGACCATTGACCCTGATGATATCATGAGCAAAGCGTATGACGAAGAAGATGATTACAACAAAGACAATATCGTGATGAAGATATAT
The DNA here is from genome assembly GCA_014237365.1 of Desulfobacteraceae bacterium. GTDB lineage: Bacteria > Desulfobacterota > Desulfobacteria > Desulfobacterales > ETH-SRB1 > B13-G4. Next base: position 4,766 of record JABZFQ010000116.1, read on the forward strand.
TCCCATGAATGGGAGGCTATATTTGATGAGATAAATGAAAAGAAAAAGATGGAGACTGAAACGCTCTTTCTCAGGATAAAAAGAGCCATTTTAGGCTCATCGCCCGGCCGCATGAACGACGGGTTTACAGGGGATGTGTGCGGGTGGCCAAAGCTTTTCAGGTGGGAAGACAACGGCACTCCCGCTAACCCGAATGATGATTACTGGGATGATGAGGATGGCATACCGGTTTCCTATACAAAAGGACAACTAAGGGAATTATGGACAAGGACACCAAACAGCAGTGATCCAGGTGACAACGTGGCTGTTCCGGCATGGGCACATGCAGGTATGGGCTGGCGTGGCGAATATCTTCAGACCCCCTGGGGAATCAATGGGGAACAGTATATCAGGGATGCCTGGGATAGAGAAGTCCTGTTTTTTAAAGATAATACAAATGACGCGATTATGATCCTTTCCCGCGGGGTTGATGGAAAGTTTGATTTTTACAGCACAAATGCTGAAAAGACAGAGCCTGTGAATTTTACAGAGGTAATTGATATTGTTGTAACGCCATACGATCCCAATGATGCAGGCGGATATAATGCAGACAATATCGTGCTGATTGTCAGGAAAAGCGACTGGTATCCCGGATTTTTCACGTTGAACAAGTTTACTGTGCTTAATGCCATATTAGTCACCACCAAGGCATGTCTTTTCTATGATGACGGCAACACGGACATCAAAGTGGCGGGCACAGACGGCAGTATGATAGACGCAGACGGTGATCTGGCAGTCGATGATTGGGAACTAGGCGCTGCTCCTCCTCCGCCGTATGCATTCAACTACACCGATATTACGGTGGACAAGATAAAGGCAGGAGCCCGTTATCTGGTCTTCTGGGACGATGCGGATGGGAATGACACAATCAATGTGGGCGAGAACCAGTACACTGCCATCTATAATATTATCACCAGCAATTCTATGGAACCACGGGATAATATTACCGTCGATTCGAGCGTTGATTTTAGCGCAGCGCCTTAAAGTTACTTAGGAACGTGGACGAATTAACTTCCCCAACTATGCATCACAGCTTCAGGCCGCCTTTGTTTGATCTCAGATTACAAAAATATTGAAATAGCTCGCTATTCCTTCAACTTTTGTGATCTGAGATCAAACAAATTCGACCCAAATCTGTGCGCCTACTTGGGGAAGTTAATTCGTCCACGTTCCTTATTCCTCGTTTTTTTCTTTTCCTGATGATGGAGATAATAAAGTATCAGAGTAATAACTAATAATACTGATCCACCGCCCCAGAATAGGATTAATAAGTTGCTCATTTTAAATTACCTCTATCTAAAATCACAGCTAAAAAAAGGTTGTAATGGTAAATAATTTAATATGGTCTTTTCTGTCAAATGCTTTCGGCTGTTTTACTTAATTTTTGTGATAACAAATGAAAATTTTTGATAAAAAATTATTAGCTGTTGAGGTTGCCGGCGGATATATAAGGGCCGCGGTAGTCACAAAAAAGGGCAGGGGCTTTGAAATACTTGATTTTTCGCAGGTAGACAGACCCGATCCCGACGATGATCTGCCTGCAATTGAGGCCATAAAGACCCTTGCAACGCGGCTGGACTATACCTCAAGCTCAGCTGTATATGTCACCTCGCTTGCCAGGGCTGTCGAGATTTCCATGAACAGGAAAAAAATCTCTGGCATGAAGCATTACCAGCTTATGGAGGCGGTAAAGTGGGAGGTGGAACCATACACTGGCGTGACCGGTATGCAGGCCCTTATCGGGGTAAAAAAGAATGACAAGGTTGCTGCTGAACCCGGGATGGTATCGGAACCGGATGAGACAGATATTACTGTCAACGTATCGGTGCTGGAAAGGAACATATACCGTGCCATAAAAGAGAGGTTTAAGGTCGCCGGATTCAAACTGATCCGTGTCTACCCGCCGGAGGTCTGTTTTTACATGCCGGTCTTTATGGAGGAGTTTGAGGCCCCTCGGGCTATCCTTGATATCGGACAGGATTACTCCAATTTTGCCATCCTGAAGGGAGAAAGCCCAACCCTCATCAACACTCTTCCTGTCAGCATGGAAGCAATTATTGATCACCTGGCAGAAAATCTCTCCGGAGAACTGGAAAGCGCCCTGAAATTCACGGCAAGACAGGTCCCTGAACCTGTGCCGCTTATAATAAGCGGACCCGGAGCAGGAGACAAACGCATTGTCGATTATATTTCATCTCTGTCTGCAAACGGGGCAGAACCGATCTCGTTAAAAAAAGCAGCCGGTTTGACAGGCGGTGGTGATGACAGCCTGAATGCGGTCTATGCCACGGTGGCCGGGGCAGGCATCAGAGAGTTGAAGTCAAAAAAGGAGAGGCTCACAGGCATAAACGATGTGGAACCTCTTGTTCTTCGTTTGAAAAAGAGCGCCTATCTCATGCCGCTGATAGCCACCGTTCTTCTGATAACTTTTCTTTTCGGACACTTTCAGTATATGAAGTGGCAGGAAAATTCCTTTAAGTCAAGAATAACAAGGCTTTCAGCAGAGTTAAAGGAAAAAAAGGCCCGCAATTCAAAATACGACAAGGCATTAAAGGAATCAGATGCCCTCAAAAAAGAGATTGAGCTTGCAAAAAACAGAATTGCCTTTGCCACAAATAAGGCAGATGAGGATATCGCACATGTCATCAACTTTTTCAGTGACATTGCCGGCTTAATCCCTGGAAACGTTGTTCTTGAAACGATAGTTCAGGAAAACAGGCTGGAATACCGCGTCGCGGGCAAATCACTGGATTTGAGTTCCGTAGGAGGATTTGCCACAAAGATGCAGGAAAAAAGATGGTGTGAATCTGTGGTGATAAAATCTATTGAGAAGACAGAGGCAAACAGACTTGGGTTTGAGTTTTCTGTAAAGACGCGAGTAGTAAGTGGATGAAAAAGCTGACCAAGCTTGAGAAATTCGGTCTTGTTGCTGCCATTATTATTGCAGGGACATATTTTTATATGGGAAAGATCTATGACCCCCAGGCAAATGCCCTGAAAAAAACCGTTATTAAACTCAACAAGATTATAGGAGAAATTAATTCCATCAAAGAGGTTTCATCTGTAGGATCAATTAACAGAACAATCAAAAAGGGCAAAGAGGAACTTGAAAAAATTAAATCTGAGTTGAAAAATTCTACTGTAAAAACAGGGAAAGAATCTGAAATCACCGAGCTGCTCAGCATGATAAACAGACTTGTCGATCAAAACCATCTTGTAGTGAAAAGCATTGTCCCCAAAGGCAAGGTTGCCGGTGCCTTATTTGCCTGGTCTTCCTTTGATCTTGATATGGAAGGTTCGTTTTATTTTTTTCTGGAGTTTCTTACCGCTCTTAAAAAGATGCCCGATTCGGTGAAAATTCAGAACATGAATATTGAAAAAAACGGTAACATTGGTGATGTCCTTAAGATTAATATGACGCTGATGATTTGATACGGGAAACAAAAAGCCTATGAAAAGAGTAATTATCGTAATTACAACAACTTTTGTTTTGTTTTTCTCTTTAGCCACCACAGGATTCTGCCAGGAGAGGAGTCCATTTGAAGAGGCTTCCAAAAGCCTTTATAACTATGAAAAGGCCCTGTCCACCCTCAACCTGAAAGGGATCATAACCACTGGCAGGTTCAGCAAGGCTATCTTTTTTATACACAAGGTTTATTTGGTTTTATCTCCTGGAGATGAATTCTGCGTAACCGTGGAAGATTTGAAATACACTTTTACAGTAAAGGCCATCAAGAAAAAAAATGTAATCCTTCTGGATGCTGATGGAAAGAGCTATGAGGTATCGCCGTAATGCTGAAAACAGATAAGAACCGGATGTTGTTTCTCGCCCTTGTATTTCTCCTGTTTGCTGTTTCAGGATGTTCCCACACCGCAATCAGAAGTGGAATGGACGGCAGTATCGCCGCTGCAAAGGAAATCCTTGAGCCTCCGAAAAGACCGGATTCATTACCTGAAATGCCGAAAGAAAAGCCGATTGTAAAGATCATATCGGGCACAAAAGTAAGAGGCATTGAAGAGGCGCAAAAGATGCTTTCCGGAAAAAAAGACGGGTTTTTAGGCATGAAGGAGATGCTGCATACTATCATTTTAAGGGATGTCCCTGTCGGGTCTATTGTGGAAACACTAACAGAGATGTGTGGGTACAATGTGATTGTATCAAACGGAGCTGCCGGGCAAAAGATCAGCATCTATATGCAGGACCTGCCGTTAAGGGAAGCGCTTGAGTCCATGTGCCGGTTAAATAACCTCTGGTACAGGGAGGATAAGCGGGTTATCACTCTCATGACTGCTGAAGAATATGCAAACGAGATGGTAGTGAGGAGGAACGAAAAGACCAGGGCTTTTTACATGCGATATACTAATGCTGAGGATATGGCAAAAATCATCCAGGCCGTCATGGACGCCCAGGTTGAATTTAAATCTATTTCCGGTGAAAAGGTCTATGGATATGTCGAGGCAGACAGTTCATCAGGAGGAGGAGATTCTGCTACAGGTGAGGCTGAACCTGTCCTGACCGGGCAGGATAAGGAAAAGCTCCTCGCCCTGGGAATTACGGAAAAAGACAGTGATATCGTAGCATTGGCGAAAAAGATAGGCAAGCCCCTTCCCGCCACAATCACGGTTTTTAGAAGAAACAACTGCATCGTAGCCAGGTCCCTGGATGAAACCCTTTTACAGGAGATGGGCAAAATCATTGAAGCGCTTGATACACCCACCAACCAGGTTTTGTTAGAGATAAAAATTTTCCAGATAACTCTTGGCGATGGGTTTGAAAGTTTTTTCCAGATGGACTACGCTAATACAGGGCGCTGGGGAACAGGCGGCGACTTTGCTCACAGTGTATCCTCCCTGCCCGGCCTGGGGCTTGCTTCATCAACGCTTCAATACCTCTTTTCAAATAAACACATAAATGCGCGGATCCAGTTTTTTGCAAGAAAGGGGAGGATCAAGATTCTCTCTTCTCCGTTTCTTATGAGCGCCAATAACTGCAAAGTGGAATTTTTTGTAGGGGAAGAGACACCGCTCAGGGATGAAGTGGAGACCAGGACCATATATGATGATGAAGGCAATGTTGTAACCACGGTTTTTGAGGTAAAAATTAAGAGAGAAGAGCTTGGAACGGATGTGACAATATCTTCATTTATCAATGAAGACAGCACCATTACCATGGATATTGAGACAGAAATATCGACTGCAAATCTGAATATGACGCAAATAATCGCGCTGAATGAAAAGACCGGAGAGACAATACTTTTCCCGCTGGATGGGGTAAACAAGAACGAAATAAAGTCAATTATTGCGGCAAAATCTGGTCAATCCGTGGCAATCGGGGGAATCATAAAAGAACAGGACGAATCCGAAGAAACAAAAGTCCCTGTTCTCGGTGATATCCCCATTATCGGATTTTTCTTTAAAAAAATAATAAAACACAAAACCAAGACAGAAACAGTTATTATCCTGACTCCGCACGTAATAACCCATCCTGCCCTGGCAGGGAAAACATCAGGAGAATTTCTGAACAGGAGAAGCTCCCACCCGGCAATAGTGGATAAGAAGGAAAATATTCTGGAGTACGAAACAAGGGATTGAGGGAATTCTGTCAATTTTTTAAAAGAACAGAGCGAAGCGATTCCACAAATATTAAATATTAAATATTAAATTTTCAATATTCAATATTCAGTTTTTATTGATCAGTAACGACTAAGGAGCAAAATGAGTGATTGTGCAAAAATCATGAATTTATCTGCCAGGCCGCCTATGCCGTTGAGCATAACCGGACTCTTTCGGGAGACCATGAAAAGGAATGCCTCAGACCTCCATCTCAATGCGGGCATGCCTCCGGTATTTCGCATAAAGGGGCAACTGCATCCCATGGAGTGCAATTCCTGCACCCATGAAGAGATAAAAGATATGCTTTACAGTCTTCTTACTCCAAGGCACAAGGATGTGCTCGAAGAAAAGAAGTCTGTAGACTTTGCCCTGAGCGTAAACGATGTGGGAAGACTCAGGGTTGCGGCATATTACCAGAAGGGGGCCATAAGCGTGGCTTTCAGGCTGCTTATGGACGGGATACCCACATTTTCGAGCCTTAACCTTCCAGATAGCCTTTCAAGGCTCTCAAACTTTCGTGATGGTCTGGTTCTTGTGACCGGTGTGACCGGTTCCGGCAAATCAACCACCCTGGCAACAGTGATTGACGATATCAACTCGACTTCCAGGCTTAACATCATTACTATTGAAGATCCTATTGAGTATATTCACCAGAACAATAAGTGCATTATCAACCAGAGAGAGCTGTACACAGATGTGGATTCTTTTGTTGATGCCCTGAGGGATTCCCTCCGGGCCGATCCTGATGTGATCCTGGTAGGTGAGATGAGGGACACTGATACGATACGCACGGCAATTATGGCCGCGGAAACAGGCCACCTCGTCTTCTCAACCCTCCATTCCAGGGATTGTATTTCATCCATAAACAGAATGGTAGGGGCATTTCCTGCCAATGAACAGGGCCAGATCAGACAGCAGCTCTCCTCTGTGCTGCGGGCCGTAATCTCCCAGAGGCTTCTACCCAACGCATCAGAGACCGGAAGGGTACCAGCCGTGGAGATCATGTTCCGCACCCCCGGGATCTGCAACCTTATCCGTCATGGCAAGGACGATATGATCTATTCCTCCATTGAGACCGGCAAAAACGAAGGGATGCAGACCATGGAGCAATCCCTCATAAAGCTGATCGACGAGGGACGCATTACCCTGGAGATGGGCATTGCATCCGCCAAAAACCCGGATCTCCTCAAACAGAGACTTTCTACCCGCAGAATTTTGAGTGAGGAGCTTTCGTGGGAGAATAATAAGAAAAGATTGATGTATTGAAAATTGAAGGAATTCTGTCAATTTTTTTGAAAAAACAGAGCGAAGCGATTCCACAAATATACAATCTTCAATTTTCATTAACCAGCAACGAGCAATTATGGCACGATTTGATAAATTTGGTGAATTTCTTCTTGAAAAAAATGTTGTTACACGCAAGGCGCTGTCCGGGCTGCTTGCCTCCCAGCGGCTGGTCAGGGACAAGATCGGAACCATTGCTGTAAAAAAAGGCTTCTTGACTGAAGAGGAACTGGCCGGTTATTTGTCGGAATTTCTGGGTATTCCGCTCTTCAAGCATGACGTTGAAACCATTGAAAAGGGGATTATTAACACAATTCCAAAAAAAATGGCATTAAAGGCAGAGGTTCTTCCTGTGGGGACGGGTGAAAAAGGAGAGCTCTTGCTGGTATGCGCAGGCCCTGTGCAAATGGCTTTGCTCCAGAACATATCGAGATTGGCCAATAAACAGGTAAAGCTTGTTCTCACCACATCCACAAAACTCAAGAAGATGCAAAACCTCTTCTACACCATGGAGTACGATACATCCATAAATCTGAACGACAAGATCGAAGTGGAGAATATCGGTTTTGCCATAGAGTTGTTAGAAAAGCTTATGCTTCGAGCCATAAACAAAGGGGCATCGGATATCCACGTAGAACCCGGGAGGAATGAACTCATTATCCGGTTCAGAGTGGACGGCATGATGATAAAGACGGAAACACTTCCCTATGACCTGTGCAGTAAGCTTATATCAAGAATAAAGGTGATGGCCGGTCTTGATATTGCCGAAAGAAGAAAACCGCAGGACGGGGCTTTTTACTTTAGGCCCCAGACTCTTGATGTGAATATCGAAGGGGTAAATGTCCGGGTATCGGTCATCCCTGCTGTCCACGGAGAAAAAGCAGTGCTCAGGCTGCTGCCGCCCCATGATGAGGCCATTCATCTTGATTCGCTTGGCATGCAGCCGGAGCTGCTCGAAAGTTTCAAGAAATATCTGAGATCACCCCATGGTATCATGCTGGTAACAGGCCCTACCGGTTCCGGAAAATCAACTACCCTCTACGGCTCCATGCAGATGCTCCGTTCCGAAACCACCAATATCACCACCATTGAAGACCCTGTGGAACTGACGATAAGAGGCATAACCCAGACCCAGGTCGATTCAGGTGAGAATATCACCTTTGCAAAGGCCCTGCGTGCCATTTTGCGGCAGGACCCGGATATTATCATGGTCGGCGAGATCCGGGACATAGATACTCTGAAAGTATCCCTGCGGGCCGCTATCACCGGACACCTTGTTCTTTCCACCCTCCATACCAACGACGCGCCCAGCGCCTTTAGCAGACTCATGGATATGGGGGCCGAGCCCTTTCTGGTGGCTGCATCGGTTCGCGCTGTACTGGCTCAGAGATTGATCAGGGTTGTATGCTCTTCTTGCAGCGAATGGATAGATATTAGCGATGCAGAGCTTTCAATGCTCGGGATTAACGGCATAGAGAGATTCAAGGTCAAACGGGGGAAAGGATGTAGTTTTTGCAACAACAGCGGTTACAGGGGGCGGATCGGCATCTATGAGCTTCTTTGTGTGGATGACGCTATAAAGAAGATGGTCATGGAGGAAGCAAATTTTGAGGAAATTCGTAATTTTGCCAGAAAAAAGAAAGATTTTAAAACCATGAGGGAGGATGGGATATCAAAGGTAAGGAAAGGGATCACAACCCCGGAAGAGATCATGCGGGTGACTATGGATTGATGATTAGAACGTATGAAAAACTGTAGGGGCGAACCTTGTGTTCTCCCTTGAGAGGAATTAAGGAACGTGGACGAAACAACTTCCACAACTATGCATCACAGCTTCAGGCCGCCTTTGTTCGATCTCAAATCCCAAAAATATTGAAATAGCTCGCTATTCCATCAACTTTTGTGATGGATTGGGGGATTGCAACGAGTAACCTATGCCGATTTATAAATATACAGCCATTGATACAAACGGGAAAAAAGTAAAGGCGACTGTTGCAGCGGCCGACAAGGCCGGGGCCGCGAGTCAGGTTACGGCTAAAGGACATTCACTGATTGAGATAAGCGAGAATTTTGAGGGTAAAGTCGGGGGTTTTGAGGCCGCGCCTGCCGACTTTTTGACCATGATAAGCCGGGTCGGGACAAAGGATGTTATTCTTTTTTTCCGCATGCTCTCCTCCCTTATTTCATCTAACGTAACTATAACAGAGGCCATCAATATCCTGCACGGGCAGACAGAAAATAGAAAACTGAAAAAGATACTCTCTGAAGTCAGTATGAAGATTGAAGGAGGTATACCTTTAAGTGACGCGTTTGCCGGTTATCCCAGGGTGTTTCCGGAAATGGTGGTCAACATGGTGCGTGCAGGGGAGCTGGGCGGTATCCTTGATGTTGTTCTTGAAAGGATTTCCGACTACCTGGAAAGCAAGGCAGCGTTGAGATCGAAGATGATCTTGAGTCTTATTTATCCGTCCGTAGTGCTGGTGGTTGGTGTGGGCGTGGTAATTTTTCTGGTGGTCTTCGTGATCCCCAAGTTTACCTCATTGCTGGGTGGAGGAAACTTACCATGGAACACCCAGTTCCTGCTTGATACCGCGGATTTTTTAACGGCCAATGCCGTTCCTATCGTTATAAGTGTTATTGGTTTCACAGCAGCTATAATCATCCTGATGGTCGTGCCTGAATCAAGGTTTTATGTTGACAGATACAGGGTATTGATCCCCGTGATAGGCCCTGTCTTTCGATACGGGGTGATCGTGCAGTTTGCAAAGACTTTTTCCGTACTTCTCGAAAGCGGGATCCCTTTGATTGAAGCTTTAAGGGCAACCAGTGGAACCATCTCAAACCTGGCCGTAAAGAGGGTAATAGAAGGAATGATTTCCAGGGTTCTGGCAGGGGAACCCCTTTCCGCAGCAGTTATCGGAGAAGGTACGTTTACTCCAATGGTAGGCGCTATGGTGAAAATCGGTGAGCACTCCGGACTTCTGGACAAAGCCATGGTAACGGTTGCAGAGCTTCATGAAAAAGCACTTGCAAATAAGATTGCAAGGATGGGCGCCATGATTGAGCCCGTGCTTATCATTGTTTTGGGCAGTATTGTCGGATTTGTGGCCTGGGGCTTGATTGCAGGAATGCTGTCCATGTACGGGAAAGCGTAATCTCATTTTAGGCACTTTTATTTTTGGAGGAAGTAGAAAATATGAAAAAATTAATGGTTATGATTATGTTTCTGTTTTTTTTCTGCGGTTGTTCGTCCGGGAAAGCGGAAAATACGATTGCCCGGTTCGAGGGTGGAAATATTACAAAAGAAGATCTGGCTGCCCATTATAAAAAACTGAAGATGGAGAGCAGGTACAGAAATAATCCCGAACAATTGACCCCTGAATTTGTTTTTGACCATGCTCTGAACATGGAAATGATTATCTCCAGGGGCCTGAAGGAAAAGCTGCATCTGGATCCGTGGATCAGACAGGAGCTTCATGGCTTTATGTCCGATCTGTTTCTCAAAGTAATGCAGGACAGACTTGTCCCTGAGATAGATAAGGAAAAAATTACTGAAGAAGAAATGATGCAGTTTTACGAGGAGCATAAAGAGAACTATCTAAAAAAGGCACTCTACAGTGTAACTATGGTGAAAATTAATGACAAGGAAAAGGCGGAGTTCGTTGTGTCCGATATAAGGGAAAGCCGGATTGCATTTGAAGACGTGGCAAGAAAGTACTCAACAGATGAAAAATCCAAGGAAAATAATGGCTTTATCGGAACAAGAAGTCTTAACAAATTTCGTAGCAACTGGCGGCCCGCAATTGAAAACTTAAAATTAAATGCAGTGTCTGATCCGGTTAAGATTGATGACCATTACTATATCTTCAAACTTATCAAAAAAATCGAGCCTTATCAGTATACGTATGAAGAAAAAAGCGCTTACATAAGAAATGATGTGCTGTACGACAAATACAGAAAGGAATGGGAAAAAACCTATGACAGGCTGAAAGAGGAATTCAAGGTCAAGATTTATGAAGAAAAGCTGCGGGAATTTTGCATTAAGGGATTAGGAACGATGAATAGGGAAAATTCAGCGGTTTAGCCTTATGATTGAAATTATTAGAAGGCTGTTGATCGCAGGTATAGCCCTGGGCGCTATTGCAGGAAATTCGGATGAAATAGAGAAATTTTTCGATGATACTGTCGCTCTCACTCAGCAGATTTGCACGGCCGGAGATATGCGAAGTATAAGTACTATGCTTGATTATGAATTCATGCGCAGGGGCCGCTATCCCAAAACTGAACATTTTGAAAGATGGATGGAAAAAAATTTCAAGGAAAATGAGCTTAAACCTTTGACCACTGACCATTGGGAAAATGAATTCGTCTATACGGCAAGCAAAGATCAAAAAAGATGCACAATCATCAGTTGCGGGCCTGATGGAATAGAAGGAACAGAAGACGATATTAAAATAACAGGGCCATGAGTTAAGAGGTTGAAGGCTAAGGGCTGAAAGTTCAAAGCAAGAGGTGGAGGACTTTTGGGTTTTATTCTTAGGGAGTAAAGTAAATGGAAAAAGTAAAAAAAGTACGCACAAAGTATATTCTAAACAAGTCCTTCCAGTTCGGGTACCTAAGCATACTTATTTTTTTGCAACTTTGTGTTGCCGTATTGGTTGGACTTGTGATTTCTTATTTTTATCTTTTTGTCTTTGATCGCGGAAATCTCACTATTCAGCACAATTACGATCTTTTTCTTCAGTGGGCAATCGTGCTCGGCACCTTATCCGTTGTACTGATAATATGGGGTGTTGCTTATACACACAGGATAATTGGGCCTATCTACAAAACACGCATTTTACTTCGAGCTGCAGCCTCAGGAAATATTCCACGCGGTAAAATCAAATTCAGAAAAAATGATAAATTTAAAGACCTTGAACATGACCTTGCAAGTTGTTTTAAGACCATGCAAAAATACAAGCAGAGCTCAGGTGAAAGGTAAGGAACGTGGACGAAATAACTTCCCCAACTATGCATTACAGCTTCAGGCCGCCTTTGTCCAATCTCAAATCCCAAAAATATTGAAATAGCTTGCTACTCCTTCAACTTTTGTGATTTGAGATCGAACAAACTGGCAGACATTATGCGATCAACAAGGCGAAAAGCATCCCGAACGCTGTCCTGTCTGCGGCAAACGCCTGATAGTTCTTGGAGTCATTCCGGGATTGAAACGTTCAAGAGCTCCAAGT
>JABZFQ010000357.1 GCA_014237365.1 Desulfobacteraceae bacterium
GAATAGAAGTGAAGGGAATAGAGGTGCGGGGATGCAGGGATATGGAGATAGTTCTATAAGTACAAACATTTTAGAACAAAAAACAAGTTAATTTCCTTATATCCCTTTATCATGAAAGCAATTCTTTTTATCCAAGCCAAAAGCCATACGAGAAGACAGGACTACGAAAAGGGCAATTGATCAACTTTGCAGCAAGTATCTTTTAACCGAGCGTACCAATGAAGGATACATAGGAACGTGGACGAATTAACTTCCCCAAGTAGGCGCACAGATTTGGGTTAGATTTGTTCGATCTCAGATCACAAAAGTTGATGGAATAGCGAGCTATTTTGATATTTTTGTGATTTGAAATCGGGCAAAGGTGGCCTGAAGCTGTGATGCATAGTTGTGGAAGTTATTTCGTCCACGTTCCTTAATCTAATGGAAAAATATAACAATGCCGTCAACTCGGACTGCCAAAAGTTGCGCCGCTTCGCTATCCACCTTTTGGCAGCCGATTACGGCTGGCGGCTACCAACTTAAACCGGGACACTTTCGAATTTTTTGTTCTTGATTATCGTAAAACATCAATTGTCCAAAATTGACATAACATATTCATGTAGGGTGCATTCTATGCACCACCACGGTGCATAGAATGCACCCTACATAATTTATTGAAATCACATAATGTCCCGCTTTAAGTTGGTAGCCCGGCTGGCGTTTACGGCTGCTGCGCCGCCGTGAATCGCGGTGCTGACTGCGTACGGCACCGCGATTATTGCTGGAGAAAATAAGTAGATATGCCAAAAATTTATGAATACCTTGGTATCATTATACTGTTCTACAGCAACGAACATGAACCCATTCACGTTCACGGTAAGTATCAAGGACAAGAATCAAAGGCTGAGTTCATAATTGAAAACAGCGTGGTGGTAGAAATTATTATTAGAACGGTAAAAGGGCGCAAGCCATTGCCTCCAAACATATTGAATGACTTTAGTAATTTTGTTCACGCATATTCTGACCAAATAGTACAAAAATGGATAGATTATTTTGTCCTGCACAAACAGGTAAAATGCGAGAAAGTTGGGAGGAAGGTAAAATGATCAGTGAAGACCAGATTGTAAGGATAGAGAAGGCAAAATATCTTGGTGGACATAATCTCAAACTATTTTTCAACGACGGGACAGAACAAACAATCGATTTTGGCCCCTTTCTGTCAAGCTCTCTAAACCCATTAATCAGAAAATATCTCGGCCAGGAAGAATTCATGAAATATGAAATTGATGAGGGTGATTTGGAATGGAATGATTATGATCTATGCTTTCCTGTTGCTGATTTATACGAAAACAATATAAGGCCATAACAAGGCTTTTGCAGCGGAGCGCAAAAAGCCGCGCCCACTGAAAAGCAACGTTCACGGCGGATGCGCCGCCGTGAACCGCGGTGCTGACTGCATCCAGCCCCTTGTCCCGTCGCTACGCACCTGAACAAGGAGCTGGACCGGCAGGAATTGGTGGAATTGGTGTCAAAGCTTGAATTGTGAATTAAGCTCTTCAAATTGGTTTTTCACTTTTTTATCTTTATTCATCTTCTCTTTAAATGTTTTCACACAATGACTGATAGCGGCTACCAACTTAAAACGGGACACTTTTCGCCATTTTGGCTCTATAGCAATTGGGCGTATCCACGAATTGTGGGAAACATCATTTTGTCCCGTTAGGGACATCCGAAAATAGCCCGACAATTTATTGTCGGGATGATAGATTCTGTCGTCCCTATGGGACTCGACAGTCCAAAGTTTTGAGAAGTAATGGATACACTTCTCCAAACTGTTTACTGAAAAACTAAAATTTTAATTTACTGTAAAGCCTTAAGCGATACTACTATCAAGAAAATCATCTATATGGGATGATTTTCTTTTAAAATAACATTGCCGAATTTCTCGCATTATCGCTACTGGTGCGGAAGTGAATAAATTCCTGATCAACAGTCGCGCCATTACATAGTATCTGCTGATTTTCTCTTTTCATAATAATTCAAAGCGGTTAGGGATTTTAAAATTATTTCTGTTTAAAGGGTGTTGTCCATAGTTGCACTGTATATGGAAATCTGTTTTGAATGGCTATCAATGAATCGAATGCAACCATGACTAACTACCTGTAAACATAGCAAAAGAGAAAATCAGCAGATACTACATACTTGACTGTCCTCTCTGAAGGAAGTTGCCTGGAACGAGTACGCGAATATGTATCAAAGTGATTCCAAATATCGTTCGGATATTTCGCTGCAATCAGTTGCAGCAACCCCAAAGCAATGACAGCCAGCATAACAAAACGTTCATAGGCCTCCCAACAAAAATTCACCTTAGCCAGCGCATTTTCAGACGGCCGTTTAAGGTCTTTATTTGATTTAGGTCTACGGGAATGACGCGGCATTAGTTTTGACCAAAAGTGATAACTGAAACCACAGATTAGGTTTTTAAGCATATCAAACATAATTTCGATCCGTGTACGCACACAATATAATTGAATGACGATTAACGGTTCCTGGTTCAAATCACTGCACATCAAAACAATAGGGCCGCGGCCGGTAATGGCAAGAACAAAACGGATAAGACGGCCGGTAGGTTTCCATAATAAATTGATTGTCATAAATGAGTGTAACCAAAATAGAACAAATTTATCGCTTTCCGTCAATTGTTTGAATAAGCTTTAATAGGAGTAAAAAGGCATTACTTATTGTTTTTACAACAAATAATTGGTTTTTATCTATCTTTTAATCCAGAGGATTCTGGGTTCATTAAAGTGGAATTGTTCTATTTTGGTTACACTCAAATTATTTAATTCCAGGTTGTCATTAGCACGCAGACGGTATAGAGAATATGTTAAAAAGGGAATATCTGTGGGAAAAAGGCCGGATTTAATCGGAGGAGGGCTTGTAAGAAGCGCCGGGGGATGGGATGCCCTAAAGATGAGTTTGATCGTAAATATTTATTAAAATCCGGGGGACACGATTTTTATACAGTTGTTGATCGTGTTGCTAAAGTGTTAGGGATTAATAGATCTGAAGTATTATCTTCAGGCAGACAGCCCCATAAAGTACAGGCGAGAAGCTTATTATGGGTCTGGGCATCAAGGGAACTTGGGCATGAGTATGGCACAATTGTCAAAACACTTAAAAATATCTCAGCCTACAGCAAGCCAATCCGCAACCCGCGGTGAAAAAATTGCAAAAGAAAACAAATTAAAACTATTGAAAAACGAATAATCAACATATCAAGGAACGTCCCGCATGCCGAGAAGCTGCCCACTGCATCATGGTTTGCCGCACCGCTGTTCTCGGAGGTCCACAGGCCTGTCCCGATGGTCATTACAAACGTCACTGGCACAACTCCTGCAAACATCGCATGTGCCTATAGCGCTCAGCAAAACTGATACACCTTTGCTCAGATAAATTGATACACCAATTACATTTATAGTTTCAACGTTACCATGACGTTTTTATTTAACGCGGACATTCAATCAGAAAA
>JABZFQ010000176.1 GCA_014237365.1 Desulfobacteraceae bacterium
TATTGTAGAATATGCAGAATTGATTGAAGAACTGGATGGCGGGGAGGAGAAAGAAAATGTTAATTAAAGATTGGGAATATTTGGAAGATAAGTTGAGTATGGGTCATATGGCCTTATTTGATATTGTCTTTATTGTAGGTATGGATGATGAGACTTTTCCTGATTATCGGGCTGTGCGAAACGGGGGCATTGAGATGACACAGGAAAAAAATAATCTGTATGTTGCTTTTACCCGTGCAAAACGCTTTTTGTATATCACTTGGCCACAAAAAAGAATGATGCCTTGGGGGAATTATAGAACTCGACAAATTTCTCAATTTCTAAAGCTTTTCAATGACTAAAATTACCGAAAACCAAATCGAAAAATTCAGCATCGAACTCCATGAAAAGCAGTGCTGCCATTACATCCACGCCTTCACCAGCAAACCATACGAGCTAAACGATTATGAATAAAAACAACCTCCCTGAAGATCAATCCAATTTCCTTCTATATACTTCAAATGAAGGCAAAGTAAATGACGAAGTATTTCAGAAGTATGAAACTATCTGGCTGACACAGAAAGCCATCGGCAAACGATTAGAAAAATCGAAAGCACCGATTAGCTACCATCTGTCAAATATTTTTAACATATGCAAATTTGATGAGAATTCAGTTGTTCGGAATTTCCGAACAGTTCAAACCAAAGAATTACGCCAAACAGTGGCCCAAAATACCTTAATTCCAAAACACCCAACCGATAAAAGGAGGGGGGCAGTGTGAGTAAATTCAATCTCATTAATATTGATACTTCATTCGAAAGTTACCAGCAGCTTATTAACCTGTACAATGAAAACAAGGATCGTCAGTTTGAAACAATCGAAATTTCATTTCAGCAATGGTTTGCGGCAAATTTGAGTTCAGCTCTTGGAGGTGTCATGGACAAGCTGCTTGGGGACTTGAATACGATTCGCTTTAACGATATTTCGCCTGATATACTGACCATTATTCAAAAAAATGATTTTCTTTCCCATTTTGGATATCAAAGAGTGACTGACATCAACAACAACACCATCAGATATCTAAAACTCAAACCTACAGATGGCAGGTACTTTCAAAGGTATGTGCTGAAAGAATTGTTAGATCGTCCTGAATTATCGATTATGAACTCAGCGTTGAAGAGAAAAATTGCTGAATCCATTTATGAAATTTTCGTGAATGCCCAGATACACAGTGAATCTGATTTTATCTATACATGCGGACAATTTTTCCCAACCAAAGAATCAATCGAATTTACAATTACGGATACCGGTGTTGGCTTCAGGAAGCGGGTAAATAGCAGATTTGAAAAGAAACTCTCTTCAGTACAGGCTATAAAATGGGCAATGAAAGATGGACACTCAACAAAACAAGGTATTTCCGGTGGGATTGGATTGGCTATTCTCAAAGAGTTTGTGATTCTGAATAAGGGTAAAATACAGATCATCAGCGATGATGGATTTTATCAACTGGACCCAAATGGGGTACAAACGAGATTATTTTCAGGCTCATTCCCAGGTACAATTATAAATATGGAGTTCAAAACGGACAATGTGACATCATACTCATTAATAAGTGAAACCGAGTCAGATGAGCTATTTTAAAATAGGAGTTTAACAATGCAGGAAATAATTATTCATGTTTTCAATATGGTAGGCAGCGGATTTTGTGTGGAGGCGGATGACGGTCAGAAAGTATATGGTTTAATAAAGAAAGCGCTTCATGAAGGAAGAAAAATCAAACTTTCCTTTCAAAATGTTGAGATTTTAACATCTGCCTTCCTCAACACTGCCATTGGACAGCTTTATCGTGATTTTTCCGAAGAAGAAATTAAAAGCAGTTTATCAGTGGAAAATATGCTACCGGAAGATAAAGCATTGTTGAAAAGGGTAACTGGTACAGCAAAGCTTTACTATAAA
>JABZFQ010000004.1 GCA_014237365.1 Desulfobacteraceae bacterium
CTCAGATCCCAAAAATATTGAAATAGCTCGCTATTCCTTCAACTTTTGTGATCTAAGATCGAACAAATTCGACCCAAATCTGTGCGCCTACTTGTGGAAGTTAATTCGTCCACGTTCCTAACGCAATGAAATTATTTATCTGAAAATCTATAGGTTTTGGGGTTGTATTAAAATCGTTTGGGCGGGTAGCTCAGTTGGGAGAGCATCGGCCTTACAAGCCGAGGGTCACAGGTTCAAGCCCTGTTCCGCCTACCATAGAATTTTGGCAGGCAATAGCGATAGACTTATATTAAAAATATGGCATCCTTTACGACAAGTCAAAAGTAGTTTATACTTTGTTGATCTTGTATTTTGGCAGTGAAATTGGAAAAAATACAAAAGTGTAAACTGGTGAATGAAGGATGCCAAAAATTTTCTATTTTGGGGGCGTAGCTCAGCTTTGGTTAGAGCGCCGGCCTGTCAAGCCGGAGGTCACGAGTTCAAGTCTCGCCGTCCCCGCCACAATAAAAACAAGGGGTTAGGCGATATATGCCAACCTCTTGTTTAATGTCTAAAAAAAACAAATTCCTACCTTATTTCCAACCTTCAGCTCATATTTTTGAGATTGGCAACGCCATTAACGGCAATGTTGAAAAAAGGCTCTTTACAGGCAGATGAGGTGGCTTCGTCGTGGAAAATCGTGCAACATATACCTGTTGAGTTGCGGAGTATCAACATAAAATCTGCCTTAAAAATCGCCACAGATCCGGCATCTCCAGAGTGGCAAGACAGTTGATACCAATGGTTTTTTATAAGGGATGCTCCATTTCCCGTCCCCAAGTGCCTGTTTGAAAAATAGGGAATTGAAGCGAAAAAGTGTGAAAATGAGGTCAAATTTTTTCAAATTTGAGGTTAATAGCCAGCCTATTAGCTGAAAATTTGGGAAGATTTGAACCATTTTCACGCTTTTGCAACCAATTCATCAGTTTTCAAACAGGCTCTAAGGACTCGTTGGACGAAATAAGATTGTGGTTCGCTACTTCTTCAATCGGTCTATCCTTATTCGTTCGGCAGGATATTGATACTGGAAGCTACGGCACTATATAGCTGTGATCCAACTGCCTCTTGCTGACAAGTAATTTATTATCAAGAGGCTGATTTTTCTCAAGTATGGATTTCATATATTCCACAACAAGAAGAGCATACATTTCCCTGTTCGTCATTTGATCTAAATATTTGCTGATATTTAAATTTTTAGGGAAATTTTTACCGGTTGATAATTTGTTTCCATTATATCTGTTTTTCAGAGCAGTTAAATGACTTTTAACCTGCTCTCTCATATTTTCTGGAGAGTAATTTTCAAAATCAGAAAATAATTTTGCAAGTTCTGAAGCTTCAGGCAGTAAAGGGTGCTCCAAAATCATCTTTAAATCCTTTGCATAGCGAATCAGCCCTTTATGAATGTGCTTATTTTTCACTACATTCACGTCAGCCCACCCAGCTCTGAGCCATTTAAAGGCGGCGTATTTTACAACGTGTTTTTTTGAGTCAACCTCATACAGGAAGCTTATACCAATGGAATTGTACATATAGGAGCTGACCCAACCAAGACCCGGCATTGAAAGACCTCTTCGGCCTGAATAAAAATAGTCCCAGTTGTCATCTGAGCCCAGCACAATACCCTTTCTGCCCACATCAGACTTGTCTTTTTGTTTGGAAATCGAGATTAATAGATTTTTCTCGCGGAACTTACAGAGAATCAGAACTTTGTCTACATCATATCTGTAATAAGCGCCTGTAAACTGATCAGGAGTTATTTCAACATGTTCAATCCCTTTTATTACTACTGGACAATCAGAATTTGAGATATATGTCCACAATTCAGGCAAATCTTGATTTTGCCCGTTTACCTGGGTCCAGTAGGATAGACGAACCGAAGAAGGCATAAAAACAAATGAAGGAATATCAGGATGATAGATGTACTCAAGAACGCTTTGCAGATCCGTATTAATACCAAATTCATAATAAGCGGAAGGCGAGCCGAACAATTTGTCTGTATAATAAAGGGAGTCGCCGTTTTTGGGACAAACGACAAAATCCAGCACTTTTTGAATAAGTTTAAGATCAACAGGTTCATTTTTATCCTTAGAAGTTAAGGATAAAAGATATTCCAGCCCGGAATGCAGGGAATCAGGAAATTTTGTTTCATTTAGATCAGAGCCGGCTGCCAAACAGGTTGAAGAAAAAAGAAACACCATTAAGAGCACAGCAGTAGATAAATTTTTTTTTAACATGTATATTATACCTGAAGTGGATATTTTCAAAAGGCTAAATTGCTACACCTTTTCTTTTTGGTAAGTGTTCACGGAACATTGAAATTGGAAATTGGAAATTTGGCCTCCATGCTTTTGTACTGTTTTCCCCAATTTCTACTTTCCAATTTCAAGTTTCAAGCCGTGAACGGCTACTTTTTTTGTTTACGTACTATCAGTACAGAGCACGGGGATTTATCCGCCACTCTCTTGGCCACACTACCGAAGAATACGAGCCCCATTCCCGATAGTCCATAAGAGCCCATTACAACAAGATCGATATTTTTTTCTTTCAAGTATGTTAATATTTCTGTTGAAATATGCCCGCTAAGTACAACAAGCTTATAATCAGTATGTTCACCTATTCTGGCTCCATACTCTTTATCCATTCGTTTTTCTAATTCTAAAATCAAAGGTTCTTCCGGTTCGTAAGGCATCATCCATTCCGTATCTGTTGTTTGATAACTTATGACAGGCGGCGATACGTGAATTACAAAAAGTTTGGCTTTATTTTTTTCAGCAAGATCGAGGGCCGCTATAAATGCATCTTCGGCATTTTCTGAAAAATCTATACAACAGGCTATTTTTTTTATATTCATAGTGACCTCCCGAAGTCTGGATGTTATAAGTTATTATACACATGTGATCTGGTTGTAGGCAATGTATTGTTTAATCCTTTTGTGAAAAGAACTTGATACAGACGAGACATGCCATATTTGAATCCTGCTGAGGCACCATGTAAAAAAAGACACCATTGCCTTGCGAATGTATCATCAAACATTTTTTTCACTTTTTCAACATTTTTTTCATAATTTTCCGCCCATTGGTCTAAGGTTTTTGCATAGTGGAGCCGGAGGTTTTCTACGTCCAATATTGAAAAACCGTTTTTCCCCATTTCACGCAGAATTTCGTCAAGTACAGGAAGATATGCGCCCGGAAAGATATAATTGAATGTCCATGGATCGGAGAGCGATGGGGTGTCTCTGCCAATAGTATGCAGCAGGCCTAATCCGCCTTTTTCCATTAAACTCGATACTTTTTTAATAAATACCGGAATGAATTTTTTCCCTACATGTTCAAACATTCCAATGGAAACAATTTTGTCAAATTTTCCACTTAACTCACGATAATCCATATATAAAATTTTAATCTTATCCTGCAGCCTCAACTCCTTTATTTTATTGCCGGCATATTCATATTGATTTTGTGAAAGCGTATTTCCAACTCCTGTTATTCCATAATTCTGTGCGGCATAGATGAGCATCCCTCCCCAACCACAGCCTATATCAAGCAGTGATTCACCAGGACTCAATAAAAGTTTCCGGCATACATGCTCATATTTGCTCAATTGCGCTTCTTCCAGAGAATCATTTCCATTTTTATAATATGCACAGGAGTAACTCATTGTCTTATCAAGATAAAGCGAATAAAATTCATTGCCTTTATCATAATGGTAAGAAATATTTTTTGGTGCGATTTTTAATGTATCGCTGTTGAGAAGCGCAAGGATAAAAAAACGTATTTTTTGCCAGGAAGGCGGCCGGGAATCATCAAAATTAATTAAAAAGCCAAGACGAAGAAGTTCCTGCAGATCGTTCTCAATTTCTACATCTCCATTCATATATGATTCTCCAAAGCCGACATAACCATCTCTGAGAATCCTTTTGGCGCCTCTGATGGACTTAAATCTCAAAATAAACTTCGGTTTATCCCCGATAGTTATTGAATCACCATCCCAGAATTTTATAGCAAAGCTTGCTTTTGGATCTGTTTGATGTATCATTTTCGCAATATCTTTGAAAGTGCTTTTCATGACGCCTCCCCTCTATAGACTTAAACCTCAGTGGTCTCAAAATGAGATTTTATTTAAGAAATTAATACACCCACTGCTTTTGGATAAGCAGGCGATGTCTTGAAGAAATCTGGCCAAGAAAATCATGACTGATGGAAAAGCAGATGCAGTGATCGCTTTTAATGAATCAAAAACTTAATAAAATTATATTAAAATCAAATTTACATGTCAAGCAGAGCCTCAAATTAATGCAGAATCTTTAGAGCCAATTTCAAAACGTCCCATTTTGCCCAATCTCTGCGTCAGGATCAAATTTTAATCCTCGAAATACGCAATGTATTCCTGTGGTTAAAATTTTCGCCTTCCTTGACCTTGAACAAACTGAAACGTTTTGAAACCGGCTCTTTATAATTGGCTTTAATTGTTCGAATACTTTTTTCTATAAAGAGAGAAATATGTAACCGGGACTATTATAAGCGTAAAAATTGTGGATGCACAAAGTCCGAAAATCAGAGCCCAGGCAAGACCTGAGAAAACCGGATCCAGTGTAATGGGCCAAGCGCCGATCGCGGTTGTGCAAGCGGTAAGTAATATGGGACGCATCCTGATCGCTCCACTTTGGAGAATAGCTTCTTTAAAAGAAATGCCTTCATTAAGAGCGTTTTTAATAAAATCAATCAGAACAAGGGAGTTCCTTATTACAATTCCACCAAGAGCTATCATGCCTATCATGCTTGTTGCGGTAAAAAAGACAGGGTTGAAGAAGCCGCCCACCTGTTCTCCGGTGAAAACATTCAGCAGCCAGAAGCCAGGCATGATGCCCAGAAGCGTGAGAGGTATTGACATCATAATCAATATTGGCATGGAAAATGAATTAGTTTCCATTATAAGAAGAATATAGATTCCTGTTAGAGCTGCCGCAAATGCTATGCCCATATCTCTGAATACCCTGAGAGTTATCTTCCATTCGCCTTCACCTGCCCATTTTACCCTGATTTCAGGAGGGGGAGGGTTGTCAAGTCTAAGTTTTTTCTGCATATCAAGAACAGCTTCGCCGGGAGCTCTGCCTGCCATTTCTCCCGTCACATATACCACGCGTTCAAGGTTTTTATGATAAACAGGCTGGTCTTCAGATATGTGAACTATCTTTACAAGTTCCGCCAGAGAAACCATCTTGCCGGTATTTGTTTTGAGCGGTATTTGTGATAAAGAAGTAATCCCCGATCTATTTTTTCTCGGTAAAATTGTTTTTATGCTTAGAGGCTGCCTTTCTTCAGGAGTATGTATTGTGGCAGGGGCAGCACCTCCTATCGCTATTTTTAAGGTTTGAATAATGGCATCTGTGGAGACTCCGTGAAGAGCAGCCTTTTCCTTGTCAATAATAAAATCTATCTTGTTGCGCCCGGCTTCAACTGTGTCGTCAATATCCACCACAAAAGGCTCTGCTGCCATTAAATTGTTTATATGTTCTGCTCCTTTTATGATTTGATCATAAGAACGGTCAGGGGAACCATAGATTTCAGCCACAATTGTCGAAAGCACAGGGGGACCGGGGGGGACTTCAACAATTTTGATTACTGCATTGTTTGCTTTTGCAATGTCTTCGAGTTCCTTTCTAAGCCGGAGAACAATAGCATGGCTTTGTTGCTTCCGTTTATTTTTTTCAGCGAGATTTATACGTATATCTGCAAGGTGGCTTCCTTTCCTCAGGTAATAGTGACGAACCATGCCGTTGAAATCCATGGGAGACGAATTTCCTACATAGGACACAAAGCTGGTAATTTCAGGGATTTCCCTGAAAAAGTCTTCAAAGGACTGTACAACAGTATTGGTGGTTTCAAGTGTAGTTCCTTCCGGCATGTCAATAACTATCTGGAATTCATTTTTGTTATCAAAAGGAAGTATTTTCAAGGGCACGAGTCGGAAAACAGCAAGACCTATAGATACTAAAAGGAGAAAAATAATAGCAGCCAGAAGCATGTATCTTTTGCTTTTTGATTTGAGAAAAGGAGATACAATTTTGCGATAAATTTGCCCGATCCATACATTTATACCTTTATCATGATTTGGTTTTATCTGATTTGTTTGGGAGCCGGTCATTTTGCGGATATTCATGTTTTTCAGCAGCAGGTGCGTTAACCACGGCACAATGGTAAGCGCACAGAGAGTTGAAAATGTTACTGTAAGGGGAACATTTGCTGCCATTGGAGCCATATATGGCCCCATCATTCCTGTAATGAAAAACAGGGGTAGAAATGAGATTATTATGGCGAGTGTGGACATTATTACCGGAGGAAGCACTTCATTAACGGCAAATAGCGTTGCTGAAAAGGCTTTACGCCTGCCCATCAAAATATGGCGCTGTATGTTATCTACATTTGTAATAGGATCATCAACTACAAGCCCCAGGGAGAGTATAAGAGCAAAAAGGGTAACCCTGTTAATTGTATATCCGAATAGATAATTGACAAAAAGAGCAAGAGAAAAACTGACAGGTACGGCAAGTGCTACTACCAGCGCTTCACGCCATCCAAGAGTAATAGCGAGAAGTATAATAACGGAAATAATTGCAAAAGCCAGCGAACTTAAGAGTCCGTTTACCTTTTGCCCGGCAGTTTTACCGTAGTTGCGAATTATTTCAACATTAACGCCATCGGGAATAGTGCTTTTTTTCAATTCTTCAAGCTTGTCCAGAATATTTTCGGAGACTGTGACGGCATTGGTCCCTTTTTTCTTGGCAAGGGCGAGTGTGACGGCCGGGAATGAAAGGAGAGTATTTTCTTTATTGTGAGATTTACGATAGAAATTTGAGTAACCGATTCTCGAGTAAGACTTTGATTCTTCCGGGCCGTCAAATATATTTGCAATATCGCGCAAATATACCGGACGTCCATTATGAACTCCAACCATAAGTGATGAAACTTCATTTGAAGATGAAAGGAAAGATTTGCTTGTTACTGTAACTTCTTTATTAAAGCGGGAAAATTTACCTGCTGTAACAGAAGCATCCGCTCCCTGCAAAGCTTTCTGCACTTCAAGTAAAGATACTCCAAGACCTGACATGCGTTCAGGTAAGAGTTCAACGCGTATCTCTCGTTTGCGGCCACCAACAATTTCAGCCCTTGAAATGTCCTTTACCTTTGAAAGCCTTGATAATACTTCCTCACCGATTCTGCGAAGTTCATAATCATCATAACGATCTGAATAAAGACTTATATTTACAATGGGAACATCGTCTATTTCGACTGGTTTTATCACCCATCCCTTAACAATCGGGGGAGCGTCGTCAATATTCATTGTAATCTTATTATGGAGTTTTACCAGCGAATTTTCCCTGTCTTCTCCTACATAAAATCTGACTGTAACGATTGCCATGTCCTCACGGGACATCGAATATACGTATTCAACGCCGTCAATCTGCCATAAAAGACGTTCCAGGGGCGTTGCAACAAGTTTTTCTATTTCGGTTGTACTTGCACCAGGGGCATATACACAAACATCTGCCATGGGAACTATTATCTGTGGTTCTTCTTCTTTGGGGGTAACAAGAATTGCTGAAATTCCGAGGCTCAGAGATAAAATCAGAAGGATAATCGAGAGGTGTGAGGAAAGAAATTTCCTGACAATACTTACGAGAAAACCACTCGGAGCTGATTCGTTTTCCGGCATTAAGTTATTCCTCCCAGCCTATTGTCTCATTCCCTGACAGTCCGGAGAGAACTTCGACCTTATCTTCAAAAGTTTTGCCGGTTTTAATAAAACGTGTCTTCCAGGAATTATTGTCCTTTACTGTAATCAGTTCAAGCTGGCCTATATTACGAACAACATTTTTTGGTATAACAACAACCCGGAGGTCTTTAACAGGGATAAGCAGTTTCCCGAACATGCCGGGATATATTCCTGATATACGCGGCAATAATGCCTTTACAAGAAAAGTCCGTGTTTGCGGATCAGCATAAGGGATAATCTCCTCAACTGTTGCTGTTACCGTTTCATTTAAAGTATCTATGGTTACTTTAAGAAATGTTCCGGGCTGAATCTTTCTGATCAGTCCTTCACGCACATATGCTTCAAGCCTGAGCGAGCCAGTAGTTTGCAGTATAATTAACGGCTTCCCGGGTAAAGCTAAATCTCCTTGTTCAACAAGACGTTCTAAAACCTTACCGCTTTCAGGTGCTCTTATCTCTGTGTATCCAAGTGCTATTCCAGCCTCCTTTACGATTTCTTCCGCCTGTTTTATTCCGGATTCTGAAGCTGACAAAGCTTCTTTAGCTCTATTTAAAGTCGCCTTTGCCTGAAGGTATGCTGATTCGGCTTTTTCCATATCTTGAGGGGTAGCTGCCTGGGATTCAAAATAAATTTTTGTACGTTTATAATCAGATTCAGCTTCTGTAAATGCCGCCCCGGCGGCTATTATTGTCTGTTTTGCCTGTTTTTTCCCTGATATGGCTGTTTTTAAGGTTTGTTTTGCCTGATCGAGACGTGACACTAGCTGCCTGCTATCTAAAGATACTAAAAGCTGACCTTTAAAAACCTTGTCGCCTGGTTTGACCTTGACAACAAGAACTTGTGCGGCAACCTGGGATTCAATAGTCGCTTCTGTAACAGGGCGCACTGTCCCAACAGCTTCATAGCATTCGGTTATAGTCTGGACAGATGCCTGCCCAATTTTTTTCGGTGTTCCATCATTTTTTGATGCAGTCCGAACCTTGCCAGGCGCAATTTTTGTGCTTGAAATGAATCTAACAGCAAAGAAAACTAAAATTAAACTAACGGAACACAACAATATTGTTATAATTTTTTTGTTTTTCATGGTGTAAATTTATCCTGGCTTTTTCCCCAGTAACCTACTGCTCTGCCAATATCCGCAAGTGCCTTTTCCCTGTCATAATACGCTGCTGTAGTTCTGGTTTTTGCTCGATTAAACGCAAGCTCGGCTTCAAAGTATCGGGTTATGGCAGCAGCGCCGCCTTCATATTGTTTTTTGACAAGCTTAAAAGATTCTTCAGCCATGGCCACGCTTTTTTCCGCTACATTGAGCCTGGCTTTTGCTTCCGCCAGTTTCAGATAGGCATTTTTAACATCAAGCTTTACAGATAGTCTGGTTTTGAGATCTGCCGCCAGCATTTCTTCAAGCCTGGCTTTTGCTTTTTCCTCTTCTGCTTTTGTGCTGAAACCCGTGAATATATCCCAGTTAAGAATGACTGCCGCGGTCCAGTTGTCTCTTGAGTCATTGTAGGCCATCTTAGGATCATCAACATAGTATTTGCTTTGCAGATCAACTTTGGGCAGATATTCTGCACGAGATAGATCAAGAGCTATTCTGCTCTGTATAACCTGCTCCTTTATTTTATTTATTTCTGACCTGTTTTCAAGGGCATAGGCAACACCGGCAATGTATTCATCCGGTAAGGGGATTTCGCGGCTTTCTATTTCGTCCACGTTCCTAAGTCTGATTTCAGCTTCAGGGCTTACACCGAGAAGGCTGGCAAAAACTATTAGAGCTGTTTTAAACCTGTTATCACTAAGTACAACATCTTCCTGTGCTTGAGCAAGGCGGACTTCCAGGGATAATATGTCTGATTTTAGAACTCCTCCGGCTCTGAACCTCACATTCATTAGACGCAGTTGTGACTTAACTGTTGATACGGAGTCCCTGGTAATTTTAATGTATTCTTTTGCGGCAAGAGCATTATAGTATGTATGTATTACTGAGGCAACAAGGGAGTTTTCTACGCTTTGTCTGTCTATCTGAGAAATAGAGAAATCAGTTTCAGCGATTTTTTTATTTAAAATATCTCGTCCGCCATTGAATATATTTATTCCTGCTTTAATTCCGGTCTCATAATTTTCATACCAGCCCGGAGAGTTAAAATCTGTATTTGCAGGCAGCAGTCTTTGGTCAATCTTCTTGAAAAGATATCCTGACGGTGCATCCCCCTGAGAATATTCAGCATAAAATCCAAGAAAGGGGAAAAAATTAGCATTTGCCTTTTGGATCATGGCTTTTGCCTGCTTTATGCGGGCAACGGCAATCTTGTTATCAGGATTATTTGCAAGAGCAATTTGAATTGCATCGTTCAAAGACACAGGTTCTTGTAAAGCGCAGGCATATTGTCCGGTTTTTGAAACTTTTGTTGAAAACGCATCATCGCATATTACTTTTGCATATTCCTGCCTGATGCTTTTGTAAGTGTATTTGTCATGAGAAAAACAACCGCAGGTTATAAGAAAGAAAGATAAGATAATGTGGATTTGAATTTTATTTGCTTTTGATACCATATGAATTGTCTATGGCGCATTTCATGAATTACTGATTAAATAATGACGAGCAAATTATTTTTCTGTTGGCTTCTGATGTAACCTCTCAAAAACGCAACATCTACCCAGACTTTTTGGGAAGTTACCTTCTGATATACTAAACAATTATATCTTTTGCCAGTAAAAACACTTTGCAACACAATTTTTTATTGTTTCATCTACTTCAGGCGGATTAATTTCAGAAAAAGTGTAAACTACTTTTGGACTGATATGAAGGATGCCAGTTGTTTTATACGCTTATCAGAAGTAAGGATGCTTAATTTCAAATAGTTCTCACTTTCAGTTTCGCCCATTTTTGTCTTTATGCTGCATTGCACATCGTGATGTCCTGTATTCTCATTTTTCCCATCCTGTAACTATGTAAAAAATGTAATAGAATTTATGCAATTTACCTCTCAATTTCACATATTTTCTATGAATTAGTATGGCTATTCTTGTCATGCAATTTATGTAACTATTTAACATCTAAGGAATTACTTCAATAATAATACCAATGGCATGTTTTTTGCGTAACCTGAAATAAACCTTCAGAGGAAGATAGTAGTTAATTTTGACATAAAAAAGATCCGGTTATGTATTTAGAATTTATGCAGCATGATAATGGCAAGAAAGCCAGGGTCAAAGGGAGTGCTCATGAAACATGAAAGAGGAAAACCCTTGAGCGCAGTTGCCTTTGATGCGATTTGTCATGGCATATCTGTGCTTGACAACGATTTTAACATACTTCTGGTTAACAAAACAGTTGAAAAATGACACTCCTATGCTCTCCCTGTCATAGGCAGAAAATGTTACGAAGCCTATCATGGAAAAAGTAAATGTTGTGAGTTTTGCCCTGCGGAAAGATCTCTTAAGAACCATAGTGTTCAGCACGAAATCGTGCCCGTGGTTGAGGTGGATGGAGCGGAGGGATGGCGGGAGGTCAGCGCTTTTCCTGTTTTTGATCAAAACGCAGACCTGACAGGTGTCGTTGTATGTGTTCGAGATATTAAAGACCGAAAAAAGGTAGAAGATCTGCAAAAGGAGTACTGCGAGTTAGAAAAACGTCTTCATGAACGAACAATAGAGCTTTCAAAAACCAAAAAAGAACTACAGGCGGCAATATCCGGTCTCAGAAAGGCTGAAAAATCCCAAAAGAAAACAAGGGCGGAATTAGAGTTGCAAGCCTGTATAGTTGAGGAAACAAATACAGCGCTCAATGTTTTGATGCAACAAAGAATCGAAGCCAGAACAGAGCTTGAAGAAACGGTATTGCTGAATGCAAAGGAACTGATTGTGCCTTTTTTGGAAAGATTAAACAAGAGTAGATTGGATAGCAAACAAAAGGCCTGTGTAAATATCATTGAATCAAATTTGAATGAGATTGTTGCGCCGTTGGTGCGAGAATTTTCCAAAATAAACTTGAAGCTTACTCCCGCTGAAATTCAGGTGACAAATCTTGTCAGGCAGGGTAAAAGCACAAAAGAAATCGCGGAATTCCTGAATCTGGCCACAAGTACAATCGATACTCACAGGAACAAAATCAGGAAGAAACTTGGCATAAAAAACAAGAAGATAAACCTCATAAAGCCTCCAGGGGGTAATATTCCCTTGGAGGCTTTTTCTGTTTTTAGTTCCGTGAAAAGCCAAAGTCATCGAGAAGCGGGGGCGGAACCTGGTACCTCAAACAGACGGCATCGGCAAAGTCTCATACGAATCCGTGGCTACCAACACAAGACGGGACAACCTGTAAATTCAATCAGTTAGCAACCTCTTGATTTTGCTTGATTGTGGAATTGCCATAGAGTTAAAATGGACAAAAATGTCCCGCTTTAAGTTGGTAGCCGAATCCGTCAAGCTTTACAGATCTTTTGACAAATTAACAACGCTCAGGGGTTGAGTTTACAAATTCATTAGAAGCTGCAAATTGGATAACAGCGGAAAAGAGTAAAAACATGAGACTTTTTAGGCAATACTTGCAGGCGTATTGTTGCTGATCGGCACATTTGTGCAACAACCGGCAGCTCTGAGCGCCCGGGACCTGCCAATGGCAGCATTGGGTATGCAGTGTTAGGAGGTAAAGGGAGTAAACAGTGTCATCTTGAATAGTGGCATCTTATTCATTCACTATTCAAGATTTGATATTTAAAAGATATGGTTGCAGTTCAGCGAAGTTTGGAATGAGCGGGTAGAGCCGGAGTATTGGAGTATTGAATGTTCTTTTTTCCATTACAACATCTAAGCATTTACCAACAAACAAAGGAGGAGGTAAAAAATGAGAACACAGCAAAAATCAATTTTAGTGTTAGCAATCATCACGGCTTTTATGGCCGTGGCCCTGTTTTTGCCGGGGCTGGTTGGTGCGGGGGACGTGGAACCTCTAGTCGGTCCTGATGATCCAGGGAGTGCGATGTATACGATTGAAGGCATTTATAATTATCTGGATACCGGTGTTGCCGGCGCTAAACGTACAGGCGAGTTTGTAGAGCCGACATCTGTAGAGCCGACATCAGAGCCTGCTTCAACAGGATATACATTGGATGATGTACATGCAAAGATAGGCGAAAGATGTATTACCTGCGATGGCACTCTTTCAGCCGGAGGCCGCTGGTGCGACAATTGGGATGGAACGGTAACAGACATGACCACTGGCCTTGTATGGTTGAAAGACGTTTCGTGGGGAGGTGAATACCCTTTTTGGGTAGGTTCAATGGGTGAAACGAATGCCCATGATAGAGCCGCACAACTGCAGCATGGGGAGGGAGGTCTTACTGACGGTTCTGTAAAAGGTGATTGGCGTCTGCCTACGAAGAATGAATTTTATAACCTGGTGATTGGAGTTGAGGCTGTCAGGCGTTTAGCTATGCAGGCCTTTACAGGAGGAGGTCAGCCCTGCGGCTACTGGTCCAGTACTACGTATGCGGGCGATACGGGCCACGCCTGGCTCATGGACTTGTCCCTTGGCTACATGTACGGCTACGATAAGGGCTACAACGTCTGTGTGTGGCCAGTTCGCAGCGACAATTGATGATTTGGTTATTTGAGTTATTTGATTATTTAAAATAGGGGGTACAGGGGGATTTATCCCCCTGTCCGCGACAAATTTTTTTAAGAGAAACCGACTAATGGCGTATTACGAACACCTTCCTATATACAAAAAGGCCATGGAAATGGCGGTATATTTCGAAAATATCGTAAAGAATTTCAGCCGTTACAATAAATACACTATGGGGTCCGAGCTGAGAACGGTGAGCAGGGACATTGTAAAGCTCATAATAAAGGCCAACTCGGCCAGGGAGAAACTGCCGATAAGCATTTACTAACAAACAAAGGAGGAGGTAAAAAAATGAGGACACAGCAAAAATCAATTTTAGTGTTAGCAATCATCACGGCGTTTATTGCCACGGCCCTGTTTTTACCGGGACCGGTTGGTGCGGGGGACCTGGATCCTCTAGTCGGTCCTGATGATCCAGGGAGTGCGATGTATACGATTGAAGGCATTTATAATTATCTGGATACCGGTGTTGCCGGCGCTAAACGTACAGGCGAGTTTGTAGAGCCGACATC